>JBDOMQ010000198.1:0-3315 GCA_039831725.1 Pirellulales bacterium | reverse complement strand
CCCCTTCTCAAAGTTTTCCCCTCACCGCTTTCTGGATGACTGCGACGGATGGTCTCTTATCTGCCGGCACAAATCGCAAACGCCCCTCGTTACGACACATTCGTGTCACTTTTTAAAATCCTTTCAAAGTCCTTTCCACGAATAAAAAGTCACATGAGATTAGGTGAATATGGAAGGTCTGTCGAGGAACGAGAGCTAATTGTATGGAAATAGATGTCGAGGATTGTTTTGTGAAGTATCAATGAGAAAAGTAGAGGAAGCGGTTAGCCTAACGCCATGACCGGAAATGCTGCAACGATGCTTGAGATGTGCATGATGATAATACGGCCGTAAGGGGCAATCATTAATTGAGCAACGATCGTCTTTCGGAACTCTCCATGCATTAAATAGTTCGTACAAATGACACTCCATGGCTGAGAACCAGGGATAGTACAGGCCAGAACATTTCTAATCCAACTTTTGACCAGATGCCAGATGCGACATTGAACAACAGTTGAAGAACCAAAAGCGGGCCCCAGCACGGAGATCCAATTCACGTAAAGCTTGCCCACCATTCATAATTGATTGCCCCGGCAAGTTCGTTTAGCCTCACCCTACATCCCGACTACGAGAGGCTCAACGTGACACAAATTGTGTCTTAAAAGGGGCGTCTGCGATTTGTGCAAGAAGACACGAGACTCTACGTCGCAGCCATCCAGAAAAAGACGGGGAGAAAGCGATGGGGAATACAGGACAGAAACAGACGACGAAGTTGATTACAATAGCAGCAATGATCATGAATGTAATTCTGAGGATGGTGGTGGATTCGATTCTGAAGACGACTGTTAAGCCAGCGACCTAACTTTCTTTGTAATATGCCAAACACACACTCAAGCACTTCTTGTATGTCTTCAATTAAGAATTCATCAGCAGTTTTTCTTTTTTTTATAGCTTCCTCTGCCATCTGCTCGGCAGGAAGCCCAAACTTCATTGTGATTCTTACAGATGACCAAAGCTGGGTGGGCTCTTCCGTCTTGATGAATCCGGATGATTCACGGACAAGAAGTGACTTTTACATGACGCCACATATGGAGCGACTTGCTCACATGGGGATGCGATTTACTCAGGGTTATTCACCAGCTTCATCATGCTGCCCAACTCGACGAGCAATACAAACTGGACAATTTCCAGCTCGGCATGAGTACAACGCGGACCGAAAAGGATGGACAGATATATATCGGAAACAATTAAACATTCCGAGAATGCTCAAAGAAGCTAACAAAGATTACGTGACTGCACATTTTGGAAAATGGGATCACCGTTACGACGAAATCACACCACAACAACAAGGATATGATTTTTCTGATGGTTACACAGGCAATGGTACGGGTGGACACAAAGGCAGTGGCGGACCGGCAGCAACACCCGATCCGAAACGAATAGATAGCATTACTGATAAAGCTCTTCATTTTATCGAACGGAATCACTACCAAAAAAAGCCGTTCTATCTCCAGATTTCTCACTACGCTGTTCATCTTGATATTTTTTACAACGAACAAACTTTGCCAGCGTTTCAGGATCGCTCTCCGGGCAAGAAGCACACGATGCCAGAATTCGCAGCGATGACAAGTGATATGGATGCTGGAATTGGTCGCATTTTGGATAAAATCGAATCGCTAGAAATGCTGAAGAATACTTGGCTCATCTTTATGTCGGACAACGGCGGCCGAAACGATCTACCAAAAGCACCTGCTGCAACAGAACACCTCAACGCACCACTTCGTGACGGCAAGCATTCGTTTTATGAGGGCGGGATTCGAGTGCCATTTTTTGTGGTTGGGCCCGGTGTAAAACCAAATTCAGTCAGTGCAGTGCCAGTAAGTGGTGTTGATATTCTGCCAACACTTGCTGATCTTGCTGGATATCGACAATCAATGCCACAAAACATTGATGGTGGCTCGTTCCGACAAGTTACTGAAAACAAGGGTGCAGGTTTTGTTCAACGTGGCCACCCCTTCCTCATCTTCCACCAAGGAGTCGATCGTAAAGTTACATCGGCTATTCGCTCAGAAAATTTCAAATTAGTAAAGATGTGGGAAGAAAATCGTCTTGAATTATTTGACCTCGATCAAGACATCAGCGAGGAAAGAGACCTGTCTGGTGACATGACGGAAAAAACAGAAGAGCTTCATGCAGTACTGCTTGATTATCTTGCAACTGTGAACGCAGACATAAAGCCCCGTAAAAAAAAGAAAAGGTAATAGCAACAAAGAAAACATCGGTACTAATCGACATGAGCAAGCAATTCGTGCATAAGGCAGTACCACTGGCATTTCTGATCAGTGCATTCTGTTTATCAGAACGAACATTACAGGCTGTTGAATTTTGGGAACCGGCAGAAACTCATGCTGTCATCATCGGTGTTACAAGATGGGAGGCTGATTTAAGCAAATATCCCAGAAGACATCGTAAAGACGAAGAACTCCGTGATCTCCTTATTAAGCTTGGTACACCAAGGGAACAGATTTCATTATTGCTCGACAACGAGGCTACACTTGCAAACATTCGTCAAGCAATTGAAGTCACGCTTGCGGCTACAGATTCTAAGTCAACACTTCTTGTCTATTATGCGGGACATGGATGGAGGGTTGGTGATGACTTTTGTTTTGCCAATTACGATGTCGTTTTGGGCAAAAAAAACAGAAGAACAAATTGGAGAGTAAGTGAACTGGCTGAAATGGTTCACAGTAAATTCAATGGCAAGCTAGCCGTCTTCCTTGGTGACTGTTGCCACTCTGGCGGCATGCGTTTAGCAGTCGAAAAACTAAGTGAGAGAAATGTACCCAGCTTTAGCTTGACTTCTGCAACAGAGGCAAAAACCTCCACGGGCAACTGGACATTTACGCAATGTGTTCTAGATGCATTCTCCGGCCTACCGCTCATGGATACCAATCGTGATGGAGCTATAACACTCGGTGAACTAAACACCGAAGTTAGCAATGCAATGCTTCACATAGAGAGGCAACAAAGTGATTTTTATTCAAGCGGCACAGACAACGAATTGGTCATTTGTAAAACTGACGAAAGACTAGTTGATTCCAAAGATCTAAAATTCCCATTAGGAAGTTATATTAGAGTTAAGAATCGGTTCGGACGGGTTATTGCAGCGTCCGAAAATGAACCAAAAGAATATGACGTAGCGTTTTTCACATACGCCCAAAAAAAAGTTAGAAGATATGACGAATCAGAGATACGGCCCTCACAACGGGAATTAAAGCAAAGCACCTTGAAACAGCAATCAAACTGCAAGGTAAAGTGGCGTGGGCAATGGTACCC
>JBDOMQ010000141.1:0-3316 GCA_039831725.1 Pirellulales bacterium | reverse complement strand
CCGTGGTCTTGGTTTTGGACAGCAAGCGTTCCCACCCTTGAGCAGGTTCGTGAGTCACGATTTTCGTACCTTGCTGGTATGGAGGCAGCAAGTGTGAACGCAACACGGTCGTGGTGGCCCTTTATTGTTGGAAACTTAGTGTTCTATGTTGTCATTCCACGTTTTCTCCTTGTTGCATATGCCGGTTGGAAAACGTCCAGGCGATTGGCGACGCTTGACTTTACTCGTACCCAAGACATTGCCCTGATTCGACGGCTCAGTGGTCCCTTGTTTCAAACGGATGAGCCTTCGGCTACAGGGTTTCTTGGAGATGATGCCGAGCTGCATACACCATCGTTTGCAGTGAACGGGTCCTGGAATCTACTGCTGGGCGAGGGACTTCAGCAGAAGGAGGAACGTATTCGGACACAGGTGGAAGCGGTACTGCATGGAAAGGTGAAGTATGTTGCCCCTGTTGAAGTCGATTATGCTGACGGGAATGAGAAAGTGCTTCAGTCACTTCTTCAAGCAGAAGATGGTATGGTCGTTGCGGTACCAGCAGAAATAAATCCTGTCGATGCCATAGCAGCAACACTCCAATCGTTTTCTGACGCATCGCCTTCAAACGACAAAGTCATCATTCTGTTTGGGCCGGAACAGCGGCAGAATCTGTGGAGAAGGTGGCTTCGTGAAAAACAGCTTGGGTTCGATCTGCTTGGGGTAAGTGATTCATGAATAGGCCCACCTTTGCCCTTGTTGGTGCTGTCAATCACGGGAAGTCGAGCATTGCGGCGACACTTGTTGAACGTGGAAATATTGCTGTGAGTGCTGACCCTGGCATGACGCAGGTGTGTCAGAGAATTGAGCATCATTCAAGTGAGTTTGTTCTGTGGGATACGCCTGGGTTTCAGGATCCACGAACAATGCTGGCGGAGGTTGGTGCGCAGTTATCAGAGTCCAGAGAACCACTCGCAGTGCTTCGGCAGTTTTCTGAAAAGTATGCGTCGACGAATCGGTTTGAAGCAGAACGCGAAGTGTGCAAAGTTCTCCGTGAAGAACCTGCGGTACTGTATGTCATCGATTCGTCAAAGCCTCTTCGGAAAATTCATGAAGCAGAAATGGAGTTGCTCATGCTCACCGGCTTACCGCGGCTTGCCATATTGAACCCTACGGCTGATCCGGTTCACGAATCAGAGTGGCGGGCGAAGCTGGGCCAGCGGTTTGGAGCGGTTGCGACTTTTAATGCACATCAGGCACGGGCAAAAGATCGTGTTGCACTTGTACGAACATTGGCAACAGTTGTTGATAAATGGCGAGATGATTTGTCGCAGATAGCAGATGAGATCGAAAATGATTGGGCGCATCGTGTGAACGAGTCGGTGCACAGTATGGTGGAACTATTATCAAAAAGTATTGGTCATACCCGAAGTGTTGTGGTCGCGCCTGGGGAAAGAAGAGAGCCGCTGATCGAAGATGCGAAAAAGAAGTTTCATTCAGACCTGCAGGAAAAGGAACGGCTGCTTCACAGCACGCTTCAGTCACTTTTTTTGCATGAGAAAGTTGGGCTTGCCGAGAAGGTTGAACTGACATACTTGAACGATCTTTTTAGTAGTGAGACATGGCAGGTATTCGGACTGCCGTGGTGGGCACTGCTCTCTGGCGGTGTCTCTGTTGGAGCTATGGTTGGAGGTACGACTGGTGCAAAGATCGGAGCTGGTGGTGAGGTTGCTATGCCTTCTGGTATACCGCTTACGCTTGGTGCACTAACTGGAGTTGTGGTTGGTGGTGTTGGTGGGGGTGTTGGTGCGATGTATTGGGGTAAGTCAGTTGCTCAGCCTGCTGTTACGGAGGGAGATTCACAGTCTCCGCTTACCGCATTGCCGAAGTCTTTGTACCGCAACACGTTTGGCTACTTGGCTCAGACTGGCACAACAATAACCATCGGCCCAATACAGGGAAAGAACTTTGCCTATGTTCTTCTTGATAGAGCAATCGGCCTTGTGATGCATCTCGCACACAGAACGCATGCAGTCGGCGGCAGTGAAACTCTCGATGCTACTGATATCAAACAGGAATTAGACGCCCGTAATGCCTCTACTGACCATTGGCCGAAGAGCCTGAGCACCTGCTGTGAAGTTTTTCTTGAAAAAACCAGAAAAAAGACAGTGACCCAGGCTGACTTTCATGCCTTCGAAGACAGTCTTGCTCGGCATATTAAAAACGTGCTGTCAGGCTAACTACCAAAAGCGTTTGGGGTTTTACTCGTTTTGGTTGTAAGGGTTTCATTACAGTAGCGAGACGAACTACAACACGCCGTACATCGCGGCGATGCAGACGACAAAAACAAGACCAAGAACCCCGATGATCGTTTCCTGAACGGTCCAGGTTTTGAGCGTCTCTCCAACCGACAGGCCCAGGAATTTCCCAACAAGCCAGAAGCCGGAATCATTGACATGGGAGGCGACAGATGCACCTGATGCGATAGCAATTGTCACCAGGGCGGCAAATGGTTCGGGGTGCCCGGAGGCAGTAACCAGAGGTGCTACCAGACCAGCTGCTGTAATCATCGCAACGGTTGCTGATCCTTGTAACACACGAATGATAACTGCCACCAACCATGCAAGCACAACAGTTGGAACTGATGCCGATGTCAACGAGGAGGCGACGGCATCGCCTGCACCCGAATCGATCAGCACCTGCTTGAAAACACCACCCGCGCCTGTCACAAGCAGAATCACACCAGCTGGTTCAAGTGCCCGCTCAGCAATGCGCTGTACCTCCTGTGCTGGCATGCCGAGCCTTTTCCCTAGGAAATAAAATGCAGCAAGTGTTGCTATGAGGAGTGCTGTAAAGGGATGACCCACAAGCATTAACCAGAGTGCAGTTGGAGATTCTTCTCCAAGTGCAGCTCGTGCTGCCGTTTCACTGACGATCAAGACAAGGGGTAAGACGAGAAGTGTCACGACAATGGCCAGATGTGGTGACTTACGCTGTGGAGTAGATGTGTCAGGCGATCCATCAAGGGACACATTGCCAGAGGCAACTTTCGATAAAACTTTCGATGCGAAGATTGCCGTAATGATCAATGTTGGAAGGCCAGCAGCAATACCAACGGTAATAACCCACCCGAGATCGGCACCGAGTAGATTTGCAACTGCCGTCGGGCCCGGTGTTGGCGGAACAAAGGCATGTGTTACCGCCATGCCAACAAGCATTGGTAGAGCGAACCGTGTCACGGGCTGCCCAGTACGTTTTCCGGCGGCAACAGCAAGGGGCAGAAGCATTACCAGGGCAACGTCAAGAAACACGGGGATGCAGACAAGAAACCCAACGATCC
>JBDOMQ010000084.1:0-16374 GCA_039831725.1 Pirellulales bacterium | reverse complement strand
AACGAATATCGCCGACCAAGCGGTGCTTCCCTTAATCGTTCAAGTACAAGTCGTGACTCAGATGCTTGGGGTGTCCGGCCTGATTCAAACTTCGCTTTTTCACCCACTAGAAAGCAGCTTGAGGACTGGATTACGTGGAGGCAAGATCGAGATCGTGTTCGTTCTGCTCAGTCCAATGCGGCATTTGATCCAGGTGCTTTGTTACCAAGAAATGCAGATCCTGTTCTTGGCCGAGCTCTCACGCTTTTTGATGTAAAAAAGTAACTTTGATTATTCAATGGTGAGAGTAGTTGGCCTTAGCCTATGAATCAATAAGTGAGGTTAGTACTGCTCGAACTTCAGCAGCCAGAAAAAAACTGCCTGCTATACACATTAGGCCGTTTCCACCTGAAAGTTGTTTGCCAACCGTCACTGCTTCCGCAGGAGAGGCAGCTACGTGGGGGTCTCTCCACCCACCCTCTGTAGCTGCTTTACGAAGTCTTGTAATTGTGGCGGCTCGAGGATTTGTTGCGTATCGTGTAAGGACAATGTCAGTAAAATAGGATTTGCTGGCCCGCAGCATCTCACTAAGTTGTTTGTCAGCGCTCGCAGCAAAAATGAGGACTCGTTTCTTCGGCAGACTGCTTTGATCAGATAATGTTTGCACTAAAGACTCCATCGAAGCAACGTTATGTGCTGCGTCTAGGATGATGGGAGGAGAATCTGAAACCCACTCTATACGAGCAGGAAGACGAGTCTTTCGAAGGCCGGAGGCGATCGCCTGCTTGTCAATCTGGAATCCTTTTTCAGAAAGTACTTTTGCGGCCATAACTGCTGATGCAGCATTTTCTGCTTGATGAATACCTGCCATTGCAGTTTTATAGACAGTGCCATGTGATTCAGGTGGGGCCTTGATCTCAAAGGAATGCAAAGTCATTTGAGAGGGACGGCTTGGTTTTATGTTGTTGACTTGGTGGATTGTGAAGTCACGTTTGAGAAGAAGTAGTTTTGTTCGTTGTGATCGTGCCTTGTCAATAATCACACGCGATGCATCTGGGTGAATTGCCGTCGAGACCACAGGGACGCCTCGCCTTATTATGCCCGCTTTTTCATTAGCAATAGCACGAATTGTATTTCCTAAGATATCGGTATGATCGAGGCTAATGTTGGTAATCAGGGAAACAACAGGGTTGCACAGGTTTGTTGCGTCAAGTCGTCCACCGAGCCCGGTCTCAATTACAGCAAGATCAACTTGTGCTTGTTTGAAATGAGTAAATGCGACAGCTGTGAGCACTTCAAACCAAGTTGGGCCGGTCATTTTTTTACGAGATGCTACCTGATCGAGTTTTTCGACCGCTGGAATAACTCTACGGAAGGCTGCCACTAAGTCTGGGGAGGATATCTGTTTGCCAGCCACAGAAATTCGCTCTTCAATTCTGTTGACGTGAGGCGAGAGGTAGCAGCCAACTCGGTAGCCAGCAGCCTGCACAATTGCTGCCAACATGGCTGCCGTCGATCCCTTGCCCTTTGTGCCAGCAAGATGCGCAGAAGGAAAATGACGCTCTGGGTTACCGATCGCTCTAAGTAGGGCTCGCATGCGGGTGAGCGTAAATGCCGTTTTATGATCGTGGTCAGCGGGCAGCTGCTCAAAGTTCGATCTTTTTTCAAGCCACTGGAGTGCTTCAATCCTGGTTAGACGAGGACTTGTTTTTTCAGAAAAGACCCCCATGGAAGTATCTCGGCAATTCAGGGAAGTTGGTTGTTTTAGGTAGTGGGTTGAGGAGTTATTCGATGAAACCGCGGTTGCGTTTTAATGAGTATTCCTAAAGGCTCTGAGGATCAATGTTCTGCGCAGTCTTTAATTTTAGAAGCAGTGCTCAGCGTGTGTGGTAACGAGTGCTTTTAGGCAATTATAAATTGTATAACAGAAATCGAATTCATGGCACGTCGCTTGGGGGAGTTATCCAAGCACTATCTGTATCGATGCGCACAGCGTGTCGGGTGGTCATCGCACTCGCAGTAATGAGTCTGGTTTGCAAATCAGAATACCTAAAAGCAGGTGAGTATGTCCTTGATGATTCAGGCCAATTAATCGAAATGCCTTTATTAGTCTCAGGAGAACTGCCGATCCCAACACTTCTTGTCGATATTGACGGCGAAAGCTGTGATTTCTACGAGGACGATTGGTGCCAAAGATATGGCGGGGATTCATCCTGCATTGGGCTGCCCAGGAAACAATGCTGGCCACGATGGTTTGCCAGCGCAAGCGGCTTGGTTATGACGCGGTCGCTTCCCAACGGTGCAAACTCAACACCACCAGAATTTACAGTTTCGACACGGTCAGCTTCAGCAAGTTGGCCAGGTGGTGTGGACTTGAGGCTTGGCCGATGGTTCGGTGATCATCAAGAGCACGCCATCGAGTTTATCTATTGGGGTGTTTACAATATGGGGTCATCTGCTCAACAGCAGACGGGGCCAACCACAGGGGTGTTATCACGTTCGGATACCATAAATAATATCGAGATTAATTGGCTTTATGCACCACAAGATCGTCCAGAGTTTCATCAGGATAATCAGCGTATCCATTGGATGTGGTTAGCAGGATTTCGGTTCTTCCAACTCGAGGATCAGTTAACTTTTGATGTGCCATCAAACTTCGAATTTCAGACAGCAACAAACAACAATTTGTTCGGTGGGCAGTTTGGGGGGCGGTTTGACTGGGAGATCGCGCCCAGAATGAGGTTTGTTATTGTTCCTAAATTTTTGCTTGCCGGCAATGCAAGCAGTAACAAGACAACTCAAAGCAGAGGTCCCTCGGAGAATATCCGTTCAGCGGTTGACGTGTTTTCTTGGTTGGGCTCGGTCGATACATCCATAGCGTGGGATGTTACCGAACGGTGGAGTCTTTGGCTGGGTTATCGAGTAGTCGGAGTGGGGAACATAGCACAAGCTGACGGGCAGTGGCCGTCGACGTTACCCGCCTCAGCAGCAAGTCTTGGAGGCATTGCAACAGGCTCCGAATCAATCATTCATGGTGCCTTCGCTGGTTTTGAAAGTCGTTATTAGCGGCTCTTAAGATGAGTAGGCCGGTGCTTCCTTCTGTTGGTGCCCGACCGATGTCAATCGGACCTCTTGTGGAAGCATGAAATGCAACAGAGTGGTGACTTTTCTTCCGATTTGGAGATCACTGTATAAATATCTAATTCGCTAAAGCGTTACGCACAAAAAGAATGTGTGCATCGTGAAGGAGGTGTTCCCGAGTATGTGATGCCTCGAGTCGTAGAGAAGTTAAAAGAATGTTCTGACTGACGGGTAACGGAAGACGATAGTAGGATCTTCAGTCATGGGCTGTTTAATAGTTTCTTCTGTTTTATTTGTCTGAGCAAGGTTGCCGAGTTGGAGAGTAAGAGCAGTATCACTCTGGTCTTCATCTTACGTGATATCTCCATGTGCAAACTGAGCTATATGCACATGCGGTCGACAGATTGTCAGAAAATGCTTGTATCCTTGCGGCAAAGATTGATGTTGCATCACTGAATCAATGAATTGGCTTTAGCCACCACAGTAGTCAATCGCTCGTGCAATTTCACTTTTTAGATTCTGGCGACTGATGATTCGATCAATGAAGCCATGCTCCAGCAAAAATTCACTCGTTTGGAATCCTGCAGGAAGTTCAACTCTGATGGTCGCTTTTATTGTCCTCGGTCCAGCAAACCCAATGAGTGCTCGTGGTTCAGCAAATACAAGATCACCAAGAGAGGCGAAACTGGCAGCTACCCCACCCATTGTTGGGTTCGTTAATACAGAGATGAATAGGCCGCCAGACTCTGAATAACGAGCCAGTGCAGCCGACACTTTTGCCATCTGCATGAGAGACAATATTCCTTCGTGCATTCGAGCCCCACCACCAGAAGCACTTATTATGATAAGAGGAAGAGATTCTGTAGTCGCCCGTTCAACAAGTCTGGCTAGTCTTTCCCCGACGACGCTCCCCATGCTGCCCATAATGAAGGAAGAGTCGGTGACGCCGCAGGCTACGCGTCGTGCACGAATCATTCCGGTTCCAGTTAAAGCAGCGTCAGATAACCCAGTCCGTTTTTGTTCAGAGACGATTCGTTTTGCGTAAGATTTTTTGTCACTAAAAGTCAGTGGGTCGGTTGGCAGCAGCCCGCCATCCCATTCCTCGAATGTTCCTGGGTCAAAAAGTTGTTCTATTCTTTGCTTTGCCGAAACATACCAATGGAAGCCACATTGGGGGCAAACATTAAGCATCTGTTCAGCTTCTTTTCGATATATCGTTGAGCGACATCCGTTGCATTTAAGCCATAATCCTTCAGGGACACCTCTTTTGGGACGAGGCCCAGGCATTCGTGGGCCTTCGGTCATTGATGGCGGCTGAGAAGCGTCTTGCTGATTTCGGTAAGACTCCGACTCCGGATTGTGGTCCGTTCGTGTAGATTGCTTCTGCTTCATTCCTGTGTTCCGGGTCGGGTTATGTGGCCCAATTTAATTCTCTTTATTTAAGGCTGGGCTGAGTAAAGCCTCTCAAGGTTAGATTACCAATCGTGGTGATTAAATGGCTACCATGATTGTCAGGTTCCGGTTTTCACTTCGATTTTCGTGCTAAATCCTCAAGTTCTCGTAATGCATCTGCATAATCGGTCTGCCTGAGAATAGCGCTACCTGCCACGATGAGATCAGCTCCAGCATGAGCCACAGATGCAATGGTTTTGGTTGAAATACCACCATCTACACCAATGCGAAAATCACGACCCGTGGAAGTTCGGATTTCCTGAAGTTTCTGTATTTTCTCAATCGCTGATGATTGAAAAGCCTGTCCACCAAATCCCGGCTCGACGCTCATTACAAGGACGCCAGAGCAGCTATCGAGGAATGGCTCGACGTGTGACACAGGCGTGCTGGGGCTGATAGCAAGGTGGGCCTGAGAGCCGGCGGCCGCGATAGCGTCTAGTGTTTCTTCTGTTCTGGCAAGACCTTCAATGTGAAGCGTAACGATATCAGCACCAGCCTTCGCGTATTGAATTGCTGAGTCATCCGGTCGTTCAACCATCATGTGTACCTCTATAGGTACAGTTGCTGCTCGTCGAACGGCCTCAACAACCACCAAGCCGTACGTTAGCTGAGGGACAAAGAGGCCATCCATGACATCCAGATGCATTGCTTTTGCACCGGCTGCTTCGAGTCGTCTGATTTCATCGTCTAGATGCCCAAAGTCACAGAGCAGGAGCGCAGGAAGAACAATAGGTAGATCAGTGAAGAGTCTGGAGTCGCTCATTGTGGTATGTTCCATCGAATTCATTTGATCGAGTCTACATCATGATAGCAGTACTTCTTGATGTTTCAGTGGCTCTCAAGTCCGCCTTGCTCGTTCTGTTAGGACATGTGAATTGCCAGCAGTCTGTATTATTGAACAAAGGACAGCAGAACCGGTGTTTTCTGACACAACGGATATTTCAGTTTTGCGAATCCAAGTGTTGGGAAGTAACCTTTGCTTACTGGGAGTGTGGTTTCCCAGGCATAGAGTATGTCCTTTAAAACAAGAGAGACGCAAGCATGGCCTTGACTCCGCAGAGATTCATTTTTTTCGTATGCGTGTTTTCTCTTTACACGAATACGGTATCCGGTGACGATCCGGTGGGTGTTCTGCTCACTGGACCGGAAAAAGCTGCGGTTGGTGATAAAGTCTCATTTGAGGTTGAACTTGTGAACCGCTCTGGTAAGCAGTTGTCACAGCTTCGTGTCATTGATTATTTCGACAAAGGACTGAGTCATGCTGTTTCATCGAGCCCCATTGAGCAGGCCGGAACTATTGTTCTTGCAGCCGGCACCTCTCGTAGATTGACTCTAGAATTCCAGGTGGTGGAACTTGGGAGACAATGCCATCGAGTTGAAATACTTGATCAAACAAACAAGTCCGTGGGAAGTGGAACCACATGTGTCGAAGCCGTGCCTCGTGGTTCACCAGCTGCTGCCCAGTCAGGAGTAGGAGGTAACCGATTGCCTTCGACGCAGCCGCCAATGCAACAGGGGCCCGGATCATTTCAGTCCGAGGTCAATGAAGGTCAGCCACGTTCAGTGCCTCAGCCGCCAGGATCACCTTTTTTGCCCCGAATTGGTGGGACGCAACCACCTTCGACACCGCCGCAACCACCTTCGACACCGCCGCAACCACCTTCGACACCGCCGCAGCCGTCAAACTCCGCACCACCGCAGGCAGGGAATGGTTTGGAGCAGACTGGCCCAAAAAAACAAGCCGGACAAGTTCCAGGTTTGGGATTGCCGGCTGCTCAAGATGGCACGACTCCACAGGATCTGGCCCCAGTACCAATTGGGAGTTCGCCTGGAGCCAGTGAAGCAACAACGCCTCCGAGCGTTACCATGCCAAACATTGGGTCACCGTCAACATCACTGCCAGCGAGTCCGGCATTTGAAGTCACGCTTGCAGGACCATCTGAATTAAGCACAGGAGGTGTGGGTGAGTTTGTTGTGACAATCGAGAATGTAGGGACTGCGGTGTCAGAAGAAACATCACTTGAAGTGATGTGGGATCCATTCCTTACACCCTTAGAAGCTTCGGATGGGTATAAGCTGGACAAAAATAAGGCAAATTGGTCCATTCCCCCGGTCGCCGTCAATGAGACGATTAGTCGGCAAATTAATGTTCGTGGTATCGCTGGAGCCGATGAAAGTGCTCCTCTCTCAAGTACCCGTGCGTGTGTGCGTACGGTATTAAGTAATCTGCCAGAAGGAGGAATGGTTGCTGATGAGAAATGTGTTGTTATCAAGTCCAGTGAACCTCGTGCTCGTTCACCAGAAGAAGTAGGCATTCGGTTAACTCTGGCAGATCTTGATGATCCTGTTCGGGTTGGGAGCGGAACCACACTTGTCTGCACGATATTGAATCGAGGTGAATTACCAACTGGTCCACTCAAGTTGGTTATACGATTGCCTGATCAGGCACGTCTCGTAGGAAATCCAATGCCATCGCGTGTACGCATTGATGGAAGTGAAATTACCTTCGACGGGATTGAAAGTCTGGCGTCGGGTGGACGATCTACGTTTGAGCTTGTGTATAGAATGCCGGCTGGTGAAAGTGGTGAGGCTACCGCTTCAGTGAGTGGCGACAAACTTAATGGAAGCCTTGAGGCAAGCTGTAAAACAACATTTCTGCCACTTTGAGCAGTCACAGCTGATAGTAATCGTCGAGGCTCGTCGATTTCCGAATACACGCTACAGTATGAAGGGTGTCGATCGAGAAAATAGCAAATGAAAGTAGTATTCCGGCATGAGCGGATTCGATTCAATTTCTACACAGTCGGTGCGTTGTGAAAAAGTTAGTGCAACAAGTTCCACTGAAAACATAGCGACTCAATACGATATGTCAGACTACCGAATTGAGCTTGGCGATTCCCGTGAGAGGCTCGTTCAGCACCCCATCTACAAACTTGTCGATAGTCCCCAGAAAATGAAAGCATTTATGGAAGCCCATATATGGGCCGTTTGGGACTTCCAAAGCTTATTGAAGGCTGTGCAGCAACACTTGTCCTGCGTGACTCTTCCATGGACGCCGACCTCAGATGCAGAAGCTCGCCGTTTAATAAACGAAATAGTCCTTGATGAGGAGTCTGACGAATTACCTAACGGTAGCTTTGCCTCGCATTTTGAACTGTACCTACGAAGTATGGAAGTCGCAGGGGCTGACACAGGTCCAATGGTCAGGGTGATTGAGCAGATCAAGGAAGGAGCGGACTTGTCCGAGGCTCTCCTTGACCCATCCATTCCCAACGAGTCGCGAGAATTCGTCGAGCGATCGTTTTCAATAATCAATTCAGGCAGCTCGCACCGGATTGTTGCGGCCTTCACGTACGGACGAGAAGACGTCATCCCGGATATGTTTAGACAGTTTGTCGTAAGACTTGCTGAATACAGCCCTGAAATCTGGGGACAATTTCGATTTTATCTTGAGCGGCACATTGAACATGATGACGAACATCACGGCCCAGTTTGCAGAAGGATTGTGGCAACAATGTGTGGCAGCGATCCAATTAAATGGGCTGAAGCGTCAGAGGCTGCTCGACTCGCTCTCGAAGCGAGAATTAATTTGTGGGATGCCGTGGCAGTTCGGCTGGCTGCCATCTAGGTTCTTACTTTGCTGCAGCCAACTCAGCTTGCTTTCTCTCCTCTACAACTTCTTTCTGCACGTTTGCAGGCATCGGCCGATACTTAAAGAACTCCATGGAGAATACGCCCTGCCCCTGAGTTGCACTACGAAGATCTGTAGAGTAGCCAAAGGTCTCGGCGAGAGGCACTTCAGCAATAATCGTAGATGAATTGCCAACAGTTTCTGTGGACACGATAAGTCCTCTGCGTTTATTCAGTTCGCCAGTCACTGCGCCCTGAAAGTCAGAAGGAACCTCAACTTCGAGTTTCATAATCGGTTCGAGCAAAACAGGCTTTGTTTTCAAGAATGCTTCTCGGAAACCGGTGCGTGCGCACAGTTGAAATGCCATGTCAGACGAGTCGACGTCATGATATGAGCCATCGGCAAGTGTCGCCTTTACGCCAACGATCGGGAAGCCTGCAATGGGTCCTTTTTCCATCGACATACGGAAACCCTTCTCTACCGAGGGGATGTATTCACGGGGAATTCGGCCACCGACTACCTTGTTCTCGAATTCAAAAATTTCCTCAGCTTCTTCGGGCATAGGTGCAAGATCACCCACGATGTGAGCGTACTGTCCAGAACCGCCAGTTTGTTTCTTATGCTTGTAGTCATACTCGGTTGGTCGGGTTGGAGCCTCTCGATAGCTTACTTTTGGGGCACCGACTTCAACGTCTACCTTGTATTCTCGACGAATCCGCTCAACATAAATGTCGAGGTGTAGTTCACCCATTCCGGCGATCAAAGTCTCTCCAGTTTCATCATCAGTAGCAACCTTGAAGGTAGGGTCTTCGCGAGTGAATCGCTGCAGAGCCTTACTCAGCCGATCAAGGCCATCTCGTTTCGTCGGGCTAATTGCCATTTTGATTACAGCTTCGGGAACAAACATGCTTTCGAGGGAGCAGTATTTGTTTTCAGCGGCGTACGTGTCACCACTTGCCGTATCAACACCCATGACCGCAACAATATCCCCGGCACCAGCAGCGTCTATTTCCTCTCGTTTGTCGGAATGCATTCTCACAATACGACTAAATCGTTGCTTCTGCTGTGTCCGCTGGTTGTAGTACCCCTCACCTTTTGCAAGAGTCCCCTGATAGATTCTCATGAAGGTGAGTTGTCCGTAGGCGTCGTCAACAATTTTGAACGCCATGGCAACTGCTGGCTTTGAATCATCTGCAGTGAGTTCAAACGTCTCTTCAGGATTATCCCATTTCTTCGCGTAGACTGTGCGGTCCAATGGGCTTGGAAGATACCTGTTCACCGCGTCGAGTAAAGGTTGCACGCCCTTGTTTTTGTAAGCTGAACCACAGAAAACAGGGGTGATGCTCTGGCTCTGAACCGCAGTTTTCACAACAGCGTGAATTTCATCCTCACTCACGGGTTCTTCTGAGAGAAGTTTTTCCATCAGGCTGTCAGAGTACATCGTAAGGCTTTCCAGCATTGCGTGACGTTGCTCTTTGGCCTTCTCTATCAGGTCAGCGGGAATTTCTTCTTCTCGCACATTCTCGCCGTTTTCTCCATCGAAGTAGATCGCTTTCATCGCTACGAGGTCGACAACGCCTTCAAGTTTGTCTTCTTTTCCGATCGGTATCTGCATTGGGACAGCATCAACTTCGAGTTTGTCACGAAGTTGTTTCACCACTCGTTCGAAGTTCGCACCTGTTCGGTCCATCTTGTTGATGAACGCTAATCTCGGAACCTTGTAGCGTTTCATTTGTCGGTCAACAGTCATTGACTGACTCTGAACACCACCAACAGAACATAAGACGAGCACGGCACCATCAAGAACTCTCAGACTTCTCTCAACTTCAACGGTAAAGTCCACGTGGCCTGGAGTATCAATCAGATTGATGGGATGACCATCCCACTCAACACTTGTGGCAGCTGATGTGATGGTGATGCCCCGTTCTCTCTCGAGATCCATGTGATCCATCGTAGCTCCATCGCCGTCACCTTTGACTTCTTGTATGCGGTGAATTCGACCAGCGTAGAACAGGATTCGTTCGGAGAGCGTTGTTTTGCCGGAGTCGATGTGAGCAGAGATGCCGATGTTACGAAGTTTGGAAAGATCCATTGCTGTTGGTTTTGCCCTAGAGGGACTTTTGCGGGGGAAAGGTTGTCAAGTTTCCTCGTCGTCAGGTGTATCGCCACCATAACGATTTGGTTAACGTGCCGGCATTACCTGAAGAAACGGGAAACCGGCATTCGGTCAAAAATGAATATACTCCGCAACGATCAAACGTGACAGACCGCCCCCACGCAAGCCGCTGATTATCGAAATTAGGTCACCATGACGAGAGAATCCGAAGTATGAACCGCCGAGGCCGTCTTGCTCCGACTCCAACAGGATTCCTCCATGTTGGCCACGCTTATACATTTGGCATTGCCGCAACGCGTGCCGCTGACAAGCTCGTTTTCCGGATAGATGACCTGGACAGTACTCGGTGTACTGACGAATATATCTCAGCTGCCATCGACGATTTACAGTGGTTGGGCCTTGCCTGGGCGGAGGGTCCTGATTGTGGTGGTGGAGCCGGGCCTTACTTTCAGAGTCAAAGAACAGGCTTGTATCTCGAAGCCTGGCAGCAATTGGCTGCAAAAAAAATCATTTATCCAAGCCCTCACTCTCGGCGGGATGTGGAAGAAGCTGCGTTGGCTCCTCACGCACCCGTTGGTGGAGAGGTGTTATTTCCCGTAGAGTTGCGGCCGAATGATTGGACAGTACCAGCGGCTCCCGGATGTACTCCTTGGCGATTTCGGGTTCCCAATGGGCGGATTATTGAATTCATCGACCAGAATGTGGGACTTGTCAAACAGATTGCAGGAAAAGACTTTGGTGATTTTGTTGTCTGGAGGAGAGATAATCTTGCCGCATACGAACTTGCTGTTGTTGTCGATGACCATTACATGGAAATAGAAGAAGTAGTTCGCGGAAAAGATCTTCTCGTAAGCACAGCAAGGCAGATTCTGTTGTATGAAGCACTTGGTTGGAAACTTCCGCAGTTCTTTCATACCAATCTGATTGTTGGTTCTGATTCGAAGCGATTAGCCAAACGAACGAATGGGCTCATGATTCGAGAATTACGGAGAAAGGGATTTTCTCCCGAAACCGTGTTGAGCGGATCCGTAGAAGGAACTTTTTGGAAATGAAAAGTGGGCCCCCCGGGACTCGAACCCGGAACAAACGGTTTAAAAGACCGCTACTCTAACCAATTGAGTTAGAGGCCCTGTTTATTTGCGAACCAGAATACTCTCGATGGCAACGGATCGCCTTCTACGAGTACGGAATATTCGCCGTAAATGGTATCACAGCGATGCATTCCGTATTAGTACTGAACCAGATGATACGCTTTGTCGCAGGAAATGAAACTGCCACGCACCATCAACGGGAATGCCCGAGAGAGGATTTGAACCTCCACCCAGTTGCCTGGACAAGAACCTGAATCTTGCGCGTCTGCCAATTCCGCCACTCGGGCGAGTGACTCGTTTCAGAACAAAATTCTGAGGCTCATGATGCTACCAGCCACCATTCAGGAGGCAAGAGACGATGTCCTTGTTCGGATGCAATGCGACACGCTGTTACTCTGGAAAGAGACGTGTCGAGAGATAGCGTTCGCCAAGGTCAGGCAGGACGACAACAACCATTTTTCCAGCGTTCTCCGGCCGTTTAGCGACCTCGAGGGCGCCCCATGCAGCGGCACCGCAGCTGATGCCACACATCAAGCCCTCGCGTTTGGCAAGTTGTCGAGCAGTTTCCATGGCATCTTCATCATCGACTTTGACGACCTCGTCAATAATGTCGAGGTTAAGAATGTCCGGTATAAAGCCAGCACCAATGCCCTGAATCATATGTTTTCCTGGCTTTATGGCCTCGCCGGCTAATTGCTGAGAAATGACTGGACTATTGAGAGGTTCAACAGCGACAACACGGATTTCTGGTTTTTTCGCCTTGAGCGCTTCGCCACAGCCGGTAATAGTTCCACCGGTACCGACGCCACAAACGATGATGTCAACCTGACCATCTGTGTCAGCCCAAATTTCTTCTGCGGTTGTTTTTCGATGAACGTCCGGATTAGCAGGATTTTTGAATTGTTGGGGCATGAAAAACTGACTACTTGAACTTGTGATATCTTCTGCCTGCCGGACGGCACCTGGCATGCCTTCCGCAGCAGGCGTCAGAACGAGTTCTGCTCCAAGCGCCTTCAACATTCGACGACGTTCAAGGCTCATGCTCTCTGGCATTGTCACACGTAGCTTGTAGCCACGGGCTGCGCACACATAGGCAAGGCCAATGCCTGTGTTGCCACTGGTCGGTTCAATCACAACTGTGTCTGGATCAAGTTTTCCATCGTGTTCAGCAGCATCAATCATTGCACATGCGATACGGTCTTTGACGCTCCAGAGTGGATTCATATTCTCAATTTTTGCAATGACAGAGGCTTTGCTGTTCTCAGTCACTCTTTGCAGCCGCACAAGAGGCGTACGGCCAATGCATTGCGTAATATCGTCCCGAATTCCCATGGGTGTGATTGCTGAACTCATCAAAAGTCCTCCTGCTTGCGAAATCGATTTAATTAGTATTATCGGCAAGTTTGCCCAACAAGTGTGAAAAATTACTTTCCTGGTGGAAATTGCATTATTTTTTGCCAAAAAACCGCATGAAAAAGTGCTGATTGTGCTTGATCTGGCTCGGCCAGACACCCTACCTTCCCAGTTCATTGAATGAACGGCGATTCCCTCGCCAACATATCTGCAGATAGGAGGGCACCAAAATGCAAGGTTTATTGTGCTTCGGGTTACTGACGCGGACTCGGGAATCGATTTACCGAATCGTCTTACTACCTGTTTTGTCATTCTGCTGCCTTGTTCACGCATCTGCTCAAGAGTCGTCTGCTAATGCTCCTGCGTCGAAACCGGCAGCAATTGTGAATGGCACAAATATAAGTGATGCGGAGTTAGCTGACGCCTGTCTAGCAAGATACGGATCGCTTGTTGTTGGCGCACTCATCAATAAAGTAATTATTAAGCAGGCATGTGAGTTTCATGGTGTAGCCGTGACAACAGCTGATGTAGATAACGAGATCAATGAGATGTCTCGCCGATTTAATGTGCCAAGGGATAAATGGATTGCGCTCATACAACGAGAACGAGGTGTTACTGAAAAACAATATCGGGAAGACATTGTCTGGCCGATGATTGCACTGAGACGCCTCGCTAAAGGAAGCCTCGATCCGACAGACGAGCAGTTAAAAAAACAATTCCAGAACCAATACGGCCCTACAGTTAAAGCGCGGATAATCGTGCTGCGTTCCCAAAAAGATGCCGAAGAAACACGAGCCGATGTCCTTCAAGACCCCGATTCATTTGGGCTCATAGCGAGGGAAAAGTCTGTAGATGTTGGGAGTGCAAGTGTTGGTGGTTGGGTCCAGCCCATTCGACATTTTTCTGGATCACCGGAGTTTGAGGCTGCAGCCTTTGCTCTCTCTGTTGGCAGCATATCTGAAGTTGTTCAGGTTGCAGACCAATTTATTATCATCAAGTGTGAAGGGCATCTGCCAGCCTCAGATGTCAAGTTTTCTGACGTACGTCCTCGTCTTGCCGAAGTTTTTCGAGAAAAACAGTCGCGTGTGCTATCCAGTAAGATTTTTGGAGAACTGCAGAAAAAAGCAACTATCGAGAATGTTCTGAACAGTTTAGAGAAAGGGCTTCCTTCGCCGAATTTGGCGGCACGTGTCAATGGCCAGCCCATTACGATCAGTGAAGTTCGTGCTGTTTGCGTTGAAAGGTATGGCAACGATGTTCTACAAGCATTGCTCACGAGTGTACTTCTGAATCAGGCGCTCTCCCGGCAGGAACTTGTAGTAAGTCAAGAGGATGTTGAACGTGAGGTTGCACGAGCAGCTGAATCAATGGGCTTTCAGACGCCAGAAGGAAAGCCCGACGTATCTACTTGGCTGGAGCAAATATCAAAAGAGAATAAGCAGTCGATTGAGTTCTATCTAACCGATATTGTGCGTCCCACCGTCGCTTTGAAAAAACTTGTAGGGCCCGTACCCGTGACCCAGGACGATCTTGATAAAGCCTTTACTGCAACCTTTGGCCCTCGAGTTCGATGCAGAGCAGTAGTGCTTGATAATCAACGTCGGGCGCAGGAGGTATGGCAGATAGCGAGGCAGAACCCCACAACGGAAGTCATTGGAAATTTGGCCGAGCAATACTCAGTCGATCCAACGAGTAAGGCTTTGCGGGGAGAGGTACCACCAATTCAAAAATATAGTGGGCAGCCCGCTTTGGAGCGAGAAGCATTTGCATTAAAGGCAGGTGAGTTATCCGGCATTATTCAGATAGCCGATCGATTCATGATATTGCTGTGTGAAGGATACACAAAACCGGTGGAGGTGACCTTCGATGAGGTTCGTGACGAGTTGCATCGTGACATATTCGAGAAAAAACAGCGAATAGAAATGGCAAGGTTCTTCACCCATCTCCGAGAATCTGCCTCTATTGATAATTTTCTTGCAGGCACAAGCCAGTCACCGAAATCAAACCTCTCACAGAACCTTCCTGCAGCCAGCAGGATGCCACCTTCAACAATCACTCAGCGTGAAACCAACGAATTATCAAAGCCTCGTGCTGGGAGTCGAGCGGTAGAAAACGCATCCAGCGAAGTGTCGCCAGCGTCGTTCGATGAGCCGCTGGTAAAATGAGTTTCCTGCCTTCGGTAGAGCTGTCTTTGGCTACTGGCACCCACAGAAGCAAAAGCAGATGTCGTGCTGGTTCAGTGCTTTAAAAAGCCCTGTTTTGAAATAGCCGTTGCCAAAGACTCCCGCAGAGCCGAGTTGAGCGATAAACTACTGAAACGGGTGCTAGTAAGCTAGCCGTCTTGTGGAGTGAGAGTCGACTGAGTTCGAATAGAAAAGGGCAGAGGAGGAGTTTTGCACATTCAGGCTGCATCGCGCATTGAGCAACTTCCGCCGTACCTTTTCGCGCGGATTAATAAACTGACCTACGAGAAACGTCGTAGCGGGTGTGATGTTATTGATATGAGCATGGGAAATCCGTCAGACCCCCCTGCCCAATTTATTATCGATAAGCTTGCTGAGGCAGCCAGTGATACACGAAACCATGGTTATGCTCCAGCAACTGGGGTCGTCAGTTTACGGAGAGAAGTTGCTTCTCGATATTTACGCAAATGGGGCGTACGACTTGACCCAGAGACGGAGGTGCTCGGTACTCTCGGTTCAAAAGAAGGATTTGGACACCTCTGCTTGGCGATGATTGATCCTGGCGATGATGTCATTGTGCCGGCTCCATCCTATCCAGCACATGTCTATGCCGTTGCGTTGGCCTCAGGTAATCCCATTGCCATCGACACAACCAAACCAGATAAGTTTTTGTCAGAAATATCAGCACGCTGTGAAAGCGAAGCCGGACCGCCGAAAGTACTTGTTATTAATTTCCCGCATAACCCAACAACGACAGTTGTAGAAAAAGAGTTTTATGAGGACGTCGTTTCAGTAGCAAAACAGTATGACTTCCCTATCATTTCTGATCTGGCGTATTCAGATGTAGTATTCGATGGTTACGAAACACCAAGCATCTTGGCAGTAGACGGCGCAAAGGAACGTGCCGTTGAGTTCACCACGATGAGCAAAGGCTATAGCATGGCTGGCTGGCGAGTTGGGTTTTGTGCCGGCAATGCTGACATTATCAAAGCGTTGGGAACCGTAAAAACGTATTACGATTACGGAATGTTTCGTCCGATTCAGATTGCAGCAATAGTAGCGCTACGTAACGGAGAAGCTGATGTCGCTAATCAATCGCAGGTCTACCAGCGTCGCCGTGATGTGCTTTGTGAAGGGTTGGGCCGAATTGGTTGGCAGGTGGCGGTTCCCAAGGCCAGTATGTTCGTGTGGGCCAAAATTCCTGAGCCATTTGCGAGCCAAATGAATAGTATGGACTTCGCTGCAAAACTTTTAGAAGAGGCCGATGTGGCTGTGAGCCCGGGTGCTGGTTTCGGTCCTGCCGGTGAGGGCTTTCTGCGAATGGCATTAATCGAAAATGAAAATCGAATCAGGCAAGCTGTTAAACAGATTAGTCGTGCCATCGGTACAGAATTACGGTCAGTAGCAAACGGGCATCCAGGATAGCCAGTCCTCGTTTTGACGTGGGCGAGCAAAGCCAATTAATTCTGTCCAGGATCCGGGGTATCC
>JBDOMQ010000227.1:0-3359 GCA_039831725.1 Pirellulales bacterium | reverse complement strand
TGGATTACTAGTTGTTGGAGGCGTAGAGACATCGACCCATGTGTCTCCAGACTTCTTTTCAACAGTGCCACGTACAGAGTCAACGACGAATCGAATACCAGATACCGATGGAAGCAGTGATGTAGCGATATCATTCCATGAAAATACAAATGGGTTTGGCCCCGGAACGCTGTTATCAACAATGATTTTTGTTGAGGGAAGCAGTTCTGGTCGTTCAACACGAGGTAGAGAAATTCCAATGTTGACAGTTGGTTTGAGATTTCTTTTTCCGATTACCGTTTTATTATTGGTTGTTATGAATTGGTTATCAGTTAGCTCAACCATTGGGGTATACGCACCGACGGCTGATGAAAATGAAAGATGTGAACCTGAAAATTCATATGTTCCTTGAGCATCAGTCTCAACCTGATGCTCTTCTGTTGTGAGTGTTAATGACCAGTTGTTGAGCGTGTAATTGTGGTTCAGATCAGTATTCATGACCTCGAGAGACCAGGATCCATTGGCCGGTGTGTCTTTGAACGCCGCAAGGTCTACCAATGACTGATTATGAGTCTCAGCCGGAGAGGCTCCCATCCAGATGGTTTGTTTACTACCAAATACGGTTGTTGGATATTGCTCGGAAAGGTTTTCCCAACTATTGAATGAGTTTCCTTGGAGCTTTGTGCCAGTGATCGGCACACGAATACCAAGCGGACTTATCAGTGTTAGAAAGACATGGTTCAGGTCTGACGGATCGACGCCCTCGGGTGCATGGATGGTGTAGCTCAGTTCCACATCGGTAATTGTGCCAGCCATGTTCTCAAATGTAATGACGGACCCAGCTTTTGCTGGCCAAACCAACTCGTTTTCATACTTTTTGATTTCGGTAGTAACGTCGGGAGTAAAGTACCGATCGGCCGAATGAATTGTGAGTGGCTGAAGCAGAACTTGTGGTTCGGTCAAAGTTTGCTCGGATTCACGAACGCCGTTGCCGTTACTATCAAGAAAGACAGGCACGCCCTCAAGAGGTCGGTCACCCTGGTCTTGGATTCCATTCCTGTCAAAGTCTTCAAAGACCTTCCCTTGTATGGAAATGTCTGCAACACGGGCAGCTGCCTCCTTGGCCCGAATGAGCCCTGCACCAGTCGGATAGTTAAAATGGTCAGGGTTACCAACTGGCAGAAGAGTTGGCGGATCTATTTTTGGTTGATCATCTATATCAATCGACAGCGGCAATGCAGAAATGGCAAGGTGCTCGTAGATTTCTGCAGGTGTTAGTTCCCGATTGAGCTCAAGCAGTAGCGCAGCAACAGCTCCAACATTGGGTGTCGCAGCAGACGTACCCGAGAAGTTTTGCAGATAGTCCTTATCAGGATCATTACCCCCCTTATTGTCTTCTAGATATTGAGGAAAAGGGTAACCCGTATCTATCTTTACAGGGGCAAAAAAACTTGTGTCGCCGTTCTGGGGTGCGATGAATCGTGGTTGTGGCCGGTATTCAGGTTCCTGCCGTTGACCATTGGAATCGAAAAAAATTGGTGTCCCACCAAAGGAACTGAACTCAGACAGCACAGATTCCCAATCCGAAGGATTCGAATGATACGCAGGGGTACTCCAGTATTGTGCAGCCCCAACGTTTGCAGCAAGTTTCGAATTATTATGTCCCCACACTGTGCTGGACCCATGCTCTGCATATTGAATGGAAGAACCTTTTCCGACTGGAGGTTTGCTGCCGTCAAATGGTACAAGCCACTTAAAAAATGTGGGCAATTCTTGACCCCCGCCACCATCATAGCCATGAGTGTTATGAACAAACGTTACATAAAAAGTATTTGGAAGTGCTTCTAATACTTGCGTTCCGTCTTGCTGCATTCCGCTTAGTGGATAGAGAGACACTGGATAGTCTGGATCGCCGATAGCTTTCCCGGCGTAGACTCGTTCTCCATTTTCTTCAGTAAAGAACCAAATCTCATTTGCACTGTTGTTGTGTTGCCAAGGCTGATCCCACTGCACAAAAAAGTTGTTGTCTTTATTAAATTCATATGGAAAATGAACCTCCTGCATAATGTCAATGTTTTCTGCATCAGGATCAAAGTCATGATAAAGATACTGCTCTGTGTTTGCTGAAACTGATGATGGAATTTGAGAGCTGATTTCCGAGTAGGGTGTGCCACGAAAAGTTGATTGGTAACTAACGTTCGTATCATTTCCGGCAGCGCTGAAATACGCCACACCTTTCCTCCCCTTCTCCTTGTCTCCTTCAACAGCCCAGTCAACAGCCTGAGCGATAATACCGTCCTGGAACCATGGAACAACGGGATCGTATAAGTCGTCGACGATGATATTTACTTTGATGTCATTGACGAGTGACTTTATTATCTGGTCGTACCTTTCAGCCACCACGGCTGAATTGTGTAAAGCCATAGGTGGACTTGTCGCTTCACCAAGTTCTGTTTCAGGGTAAGGCGTGGCAAAGTAGAGCTCTGCATCGGGTGCAATCGCATGGACCAGCTGTGCCATTGCGCGTCCCTCGTCATCTTCATAACTTACGTCGTTATAAATATATGAATAGCCTCTACTATCCGTCTCCTTCATGTCAGGAAGTACACCGAGCGCAATATCCTCGTCCATGCCACCTAACGCATTAAAACTGGTAGAGATAACTCCAATCTTTATGCCTTTTCCAGTTACCCCATAACGTGCTCTCACAACATCAGCGAGCATGGCGACGTCAGCCTGATTCAGATTGCTACTCGAATAGCCGCTTCCGATGACATGAGGAGCAGCATAACCTTGGTGTTGATACACTTCTTTCAAGGTATCATACGTAACATGCCAGCTTTCGCCTTCCGCCTGGCCAAGTCCGTTGGCTGACAGGTAGTGCCGTGGTTCAAGTCGCTCCGAGGCCAGCACAGTCTTATGCCGCTTCTGCCCACATGATGAACGGGTCAGCTTTTTTTTGTTGTGTTCAGAATATTTGATCCAAGACAATAGATTCACCGAAAAATCCCAAAGGTTTTAAGACCCCCTACGCACGTTACCTGGAACAAGCATGACTCTTAAAGTAGATGGGTGCAATCTTTTGTTGTCTCAATTCTCCTTGTAGGGGAACAACGCGGGTGAATATGCGGGGTTTAACTGTTTTACAGATGTTACTACACACTTTTAGAAGTGTATTGAGTAGCGTTATCTTCATGGATTTGATTCAAATCCATTTTCTGAAAGAACGACACCCCATGCATCTTGGCTGACGATTTCAGACACTTCTAATTCTTGCTATTCGCTGCGGAAAATAAGAGACTATTGGCGGGAATGTCCAGAATACGGCGGAGAGAAACATGAATCGCAAAAAGTTAAAGCAGTCACTTGGACTTGGGAAC
>JBDOMQ010000190.1:0-3390 GCA_039831725.1 Pirellulales bacterium | reverse complement strand
GGCCTGCTGGTGAGCTCTTACCTCACCGTTTCACCCTTACCAACCGACAAAAGCCTGCTGGCGGTCTATTTTCTGTGGCACTTTCCCTAACCTTACGGCTGGTGGGTGTTACCCACCATCGTATCCTCTGGAGCCCGGACTTTCCTCTCGCCAGAATGTATTTGGAACAAAAAATGCAGCTCTACCTCGAAAGGTCAAATTGCTAATTTCGCGTTCCAAATCTGTTTCTGACCAGCGACTGCCCGGCCCACTCAGATTCCTACAAAATAGTCGCACGGCACACGGCGAAGAGCAAGCGGTGCCTGCTCCTTTGGGGTGCTAGTGAGTAATCGGGATGAGACCACGTGAAATGAGCAAAATATGAATAGGTAATATGTGAGACAGATTTTCCCTTCGTATAGTTCAAATAGTATGCTAATAGATGAAAACTACCTTGTTGGGCGTTACAACGCCGGAGAATCCACTTGATGTTCGGTGAATTACAACCTATTGGCGGAGGAGACTCGATTCCCTTGCTGAAGAAAACCCTCGTGGTTGGCCGGCGGGAGTCTGCTGATGTTGTACTGAGGTTCCCAACAATTTCAGGGAGTCATTGTGAACTTGTTGTTGAGGAAGGAATTTGGGTTGTACGAGATCTTAATAGTAGCAATGGAACAAAAGTGAACGGTGTTCGTGTGAATGAACAGCATGTTAAGCCAGGTGATACGCTTTCATTTGCTAAATATGCTTTTGAATTCTTCTATGATCCCGCAGAGTTGGGTGCTACCGATGATGCCAAGAGTAAACTTGCTGAGACCGATGTTTTCAGCCGCAGTCTTCTTCAGGCCTCTGGGTTGGAGTCTCGCCGCAGACAGTGATTGATGGCCGCATGGGGGCATGTGGGCCGTGGCGTCACTTGCAGGAGTATCAATAGAAGCGTCCTGCTGTGTATGCTTGAGATATGAAGAATTCGCGAATATCTCGGGTCGCCTTTCGCAAAAACCGTCATGCGCGTCGACGGCAAACTGACGTTACTCGGCAATTTGAAAATGATGGTGATGTGAGTGAGAATCTTGCTTCATCAGAGAGAATCTCTGGTAAGGGAGAACTTACCCGAAAACGGACGGTCAAATTGCCTGCCGGCGAAGAGGGGGTCGATAGCTCTCGAAGTGGAAATGATGCGTGGCGAGGACAAGTTCTGCACGCTCATGGTTTGGATAGCTTTGTGCGTGATGAGTTTGGGCAGATTACACGGTGCGCAATTCGACAGGTCCTGCATGATGTCGCGACAGATCAACGCCATCCTGTATCTGCAGGTGATTGGGTACATGTGCAGGGTCGAGGTGAAGAGGCCGCTATCTGTTTCATTGAACCTCGCCGCAGTGCCTTAAGTCGAGCGAGCCGTGGCCGCCGCCACACACTTGTTGCGAATGTAGATCA
Source organism: Pirellulales bacterium (assembly GCA_039831725.1). Lineage (GTDB taxonomy): Bacteria > Planctomycetota > Planctomycetia > Pirellulales > UBA1268 > UBA1268. The sequence goes on along the minus strand of JBDOMQ010000190.1, from coordinate 1,971 downwards.
ATTGTTTATTGTCGGAAGTGCTGCTCAGCCAGACTTAAAGCCTGGCTTGATTGACAGGATGCTCGTGGCTGCCGAGTCTGCTGGCATCCGTCCCGTGATTTGTATTAATAAAATTGACCTGGTTGACCCTGCTGAGCTTCTTCCGCTCGCTGGGGTGTACGCTCGCATGGGCTACCCTGTCATCCTCTGTTCGTCTGTAACTGGGTATGGCCTTTCTCGCCTGAGAATTGAATTAGATGGGCAAGTCACCGCCGTGGTTGGTCAGAGTGGTGTCGGCAAGTCATCATTGCTCAATCGTCTCGAGCCAGTGCTCGAATTGCCTGTCTCTGATGTAAGTCGTGACAATGAAAAGGGGCGTCACACAACAACCGCTGCAAGATTACTTCCGCATTCATATAACGGCAGTTTTGTTGACACTCCCGGTGTGCGTCAGTTCCAGCTTTGGGAAACTGTTCCGGCTGAGGTTCCGTCCGCTTTCCGTGACTTACGTCCTCTTGCGAATCACTGCCGCTACCCGGACTGTAGCCATTCACATGAGTCCGGATGTGCTGTGAAGGATGCTGTTGCCGATGGTCTTCTTGATACTCGACGCTGGGAAAGTTGTTGTCACCTTGCTGCAGGAGCGGAGGATAGTCGCGAGTGAGTCTCCCGGAACGTACTGCTGGTGTTGAGTCAGAGCGAACTGTGCTTGTTGGTGTATATATCAATGCGCCGGCGAATCCCAAAGATCCTTTGCTGGAGTTGTCAGGTCTAGCAATCACGGCAGGTGCAGACGTTGTGGCCGAATTGGTCCAGCGAAGACACGAACCAGATCAGCGGACATATATCGGCCGAGGGAAACTTAAAGAGCTTTTGTCTGTTGTTGAGCATTACGATGCCGATGTTGTCATGTTTGATAATGATCTTTCACCAGCACAAATACGAAACCTTGAGCACGAGTTAAATTGTAAAGTGCTGGATCGCTCAGAGGTCATTCTTGATATTTTTGCTGCACGTGCACGAACGTACGAAGCGCGGCTGGCTGTAGAGTTAGCGCAGCTGGAGTATTCGTTGCCTAGGCTGAAGCGAATGTGGACACACCTCTCACGGCTGAAGATGGGTATCGGGATGCGGGGTCCTGGCGAAAAGCAGCTTGAAGTAGACCGGCGGCTTGTCGAGAAGAGGATTCATGACCTAAAGCAGGAATTGTTAGTTATTCACCGTCGTCGTGAGCGACAGGTTGCAGCGAGGCATGAGCAGCAAACGGTGTCTCTTGTTGGATATACAAATGCAGGAAAGAGCACTCTTCTCAATGCGCTTACTCAGGCAGACGTCCTCGCTGAAGATAAACTCTTTGCTACCCTGGACACTCGTACAAGGCGATGGAAGTTGCCAAGTTGGGGGCCGGTGCTATTAAGTGATACTGTTGGCTTCATTCGTGATTTGCCACATCATCTGATTGCAAGTTTTAAGGCAACGCTCGAAGAGACTCAGCAAGCCGACTTGCTGCTTCATGTGGCAGACGCTTCGAGTCCGTTTGTTGAAAATCAGATTAAAGCAGTTCATTCTGTACTCGAAGAGCTATGTGTTGATGTAAAAGACACAATACTTGTTTTGAATAAACTCGATGCGGTGGCCGATCGCATTACGCGAAATCGATTATGTGATAGGTATCCTTATGCGGTAGGTGTCTCTGCTCAATCAGGCGATGGTCTTGAAAAGCTTGCAGTGCGTACTAGCGATGCTCTAGGGCGAAGCTTTCGGAATGTTGAAGTAGAAACAGATTGTGGGAATGGCCGTCTTTTGGCTTGGCTTGCTAAGCATGGGGAAGTTCTGTCGAAGCGATTTGGTGATGAGCGAATGATAATTCACTGCCGTATACCACCGGCAGTTCTCGGGCGTATCGATCCAGATGAAGCAACGGTAAGAGATTGTAGTAACGAGGCGCGCGAGCAGTCGCACTCTCGATTGTCCTCTCCCGCACAGTCTCCT
>JBDOMQ010000401.1:0-3393 GCA_039831725.1 Pirellulales bacterium | reverse complement strand
ATTGTCTTCAAGATTGGCAAATTGAACCTCATCCACATATCGCCAGTTTTTGTATGAGCTTCCCGTGTCATTTTTTGCTATTTGGCACCCCTCGGCATGAGTAACCGTCGCTTGATCACCAACGTAGTCCTGAATTCCCTTGAAAAGTGAAACTGTTCTGCGTGGCATGCCAGAGTAGTTGCCAAGGCGACACACTGTCGCGTTTGGGCCAATCACTGCGATTCTCTTATGCTGTCCGACCTTGAGTGGTAAAACGTTTCCTTCGTTTTTTAGGAGCACAATAGACTGACGGGCAGCTTCGCATGCGAGTGAATCCGTCTCGTGTGAGTTAGCCAACTCTTCAGCCTTTGCCAGACTTAGTGTCATCGGCTCTTCAAATAGACCCAGCCGAAACTTGAGCGAGAGCATCTGTCGAACAGCGGAATTAAGCTGCTCTTCTTTCACTTGGCCGCTTTGTAGGAGTTTTGGTAGATGCTTGAAGCCAAAAGCATTGGGCAGCTCTAATTGAAGCCCGGCGTTGAGTGCCATTTTTCCTACATCAGCATCACTGGCCCCAATCTTCTGGTACCAACGGACAAGGTTCAGACCCTGATAATCTCCGACAAGCAGTCCGTCAAACCCAAGTCTGTCGCGTAGGACATCTTGAATCATCCAGTGGTTTACATGGCAAGGAAGCCCATCGATCTCATTAAACGCAGCCATGACCGATGCAGGGTGTGCATTCTTTATGACGTATCGAAATGGTGGAATTTCAGTATCCAACAGGTGCCTCATACCATTTGGATAAGGCGACCTGTTTCGTCCTCCTGCCGTGCCAGCATAGCCCGCGAAGTGTTTGAGTGTCGCGGCAACGTGGTCGGCCTTAATTGTTCCATCGTCGGATCCTTGCAGGCCACGGACCATCGCTGCTCCAAGGTGCCCAACCAGAAAAGGGTCTTCTCCAAGTGTCTCATCGACACGACCCCAGCGAAGTTCACGTGCTACATCAACCACAGGTGAAAGAACATGGGCAACGCCACGTGACCGCGCCTCCTGTGCTGCACACGAGTAGATATCTTCAAGCAGAGAGGGGTTCCACGAGCAGGCAAGTCCAATTGGTGCAGGAAATGAATTCGCCTGAAACTTCATGAAGCCATGAGCAGCTTCGTCGTGGAGAATTGCCGGGATGCCGAGTCGCGTCTGATTTCGAAAGTATTCTTGAATTGCAGCATAATGCCGCATGTCTTCGTCGATAGAAAGGTTATGCAGAGGACCAAGTTCACCGATGCCATGCGGACACTTCTCTCGATAGAACTCAGCAGTGAAGATATTGCCCTCACGCTGAAGTTTTCGCTCATCGTGAAACCACCAGCCAGTAATTTGCGCTACCTTCTCTTCGATGCTCATACGAGCAAGTAGGTCCTCGACTCGATGAGAGACGGGCAGGGACGCGTCTTTATATGGAGGTTGATTGGAATTACTGCCCTGCGGACGCGTTGCCGGTAAAGAAAAACCAATCACTTTAAGTGGGTTGTCAGCAGCGTTAATAAAAGTGCTTTCAGCCATCTTCCTTTGCCATCTTTGCTGTACAAGTGGGTTGGTTTCGATGCGGGTTTGCCCCCATCCGTCCCACATGTCTTGGCCATCCCAATCAGCATTGATGTAGGAGACCGCTCGGATGACATCTTTATTGGCTTCAATGTGTTGGAAGAATTTATTAAACCAGCCAGACCATAATTCTTCCGAATCTTCCTTATCAAAGTAGTGGCCCCGAGCTGTTGATTCTGCAACAAAAACAGGCTTCTTAAGTTTGCGGGCATAGGCGAGAGCCGGGGCGGCATCGCCAAACTTTTTTTCGTTGCCCCACCACGAGTAGCCAATCCAGTCATAGTATTCTGAACCTGGGTCATACTCTTCGAACTGTCCGGGCTTCACGGTACTCGAAGACGCGAAAACGGTTGCATAGTTTGAAAGATTTCGCCTGCGAAGGAAATCTACAATTCTTCGAAATGCTTTTTTATAACTTTCAGGTTGGTACTTATTCCAACTTCCATCAAATTCATACCCTATCCGTATAAAGAAAACGCGGTCAGGATGGTCCGCAATGAATTGAACAAATTCGTTAATGAGGTGGTCGAAGGTACCATTCGCGACTTTGACCTCTCCGCCACCTTCCATCGAAATAGAAACATGCATGACGCATTCTTTGAGTCGTGGTGAATCCAGATATGCCTTTTGACACATTGGACCAGCAGCCCATTCCACCTCAGAATTCAGCCCTGCAACGGACCCCATAGGGAATGTTCGCCCAAACCCATTTGTCCACCCTTCAGAAAAATAAATATAGTGGGTGATGCCCGCAGGGACTCCGACGGTATCAACGTAACCTTTGTTGTATTTTTCAGTGCCTCCGACCGAGATGTTGTCCTGTCCAGCAAAGACAAGCACCTTTCCAGCAGGCGGCGCGAATTTTCCTTGAATTTCCTGAGCGAAGGCGTGCTCAGCAAACAAACAAAGGATTACTATAAGTGCAGATTTCATGGGTGTTACATGGGGTTATTGAACTGAGTGTGCGTCAAGAGTCTGTCGTATTTCAATGCAGCGTTGTGAACTCAGTCGGTAGAAAAATACGATTGGAATAAGAAGAAAATGACCAAGTGCAGGTAATAGGGAGATTGCAAGAAGTATGCCCTGCAGAGCACGAGGGGTTTGTTCTAAAGCATCTCCATCATAGCCATACGAAGCCAGCACTGTACCAATGCAGAAGCCAGCGATTGCTATGCCAAGTTTAATCGCAAAAAGGACACCAGAAAAAACAAGACCAGTTACGCGCCGCCCAGTCTTAAGTTCTCCGTAGTCAGCGGTGTCAGCAATCATCGAGAAGAGAATTGGCGCAGCCATCTGTGTAAGGAAGTTAACCAGTATGTAGAGTCCAAAGATTATTCCAAGGTAAGTTGGCGGCGTGAAATAAATACCTATTGACCCTATGACGATGACTACCTGGAGCATTAAGTAAGATGGCCCCTTGTCAAATTTAGCTGTCAGGGGGGCAGCGAAGGCTGCACCAATCATTGCCGCAAAGGTGCCTGCTGTGAGAAACTGGGCGGTTAGGTCGGGTCTGCCAACAACCCATTTTATGTAGTAGGCGGCCGTGCCGGCACGAAGCACAATTGCGATCAATGAGACGAGGCCAAGCATCGCAACGATCAGCCATTGATCATTTCTTACTAAGATGCCGACGTCCGACCAAAAGGTACCTTTTGTAGGCCGTGCCTCGACTACTCGCTCCTTGGTCAGGGCAAAACAGCCAAAGAATGCGAGAACAGCCAGTACACTAAAGGCTGCCATCGCCCAGGGGTATCCCACCTTATCATTACCTTTGCCAAAATACGCAATGAGTGTTGGTCCAAAAAA
>JBDOMQ010000094.1:0-3399 GCA_039831725.1 Pirellulales bacterium | reverse complement strand
GGACACGGATGAGTTCTACGACATTCAGGCAGATCCGAACGAACAGAACAACTTGATTCGTGATCCTGCCATGAAGAAGGAAATGAAAGCCATGGAGAAACGGCTGTATGAAATGATGGCTGATCTTGGTGGGATGGATATTCCTATGAACGCACCACGGGGTGGGTTTAACAATAAGCGGCTACGAGAACGTGAAGGCGATGAGGCTGCAAATTTCCCAAGTGACTTTGTTGTTGATGAGCCCTTGAATAAAAATGCAAACTAGATGGGCAACTCGCACAAAACGTGGTTAGCGTAGTTTGCCAGCGGGTGTTTCTGCAGCAAGTTGATCAATCATTTGTGTGCAGGCACGTTCAACGGCAGTCTGCCATTGCTGTGGCTGAAGTCCATCATTTATTTCTGGTCGGTTATGGGCAAAGATGACGCCACGGGCGGAGTTTACGAGTGCACCGAGGCCGTGCTCATCGAAGCCACCGGCGACCCCGGCGGCTGTTCCACCCTGATGGCCGAAGCCTGGGATAAGAATCCAGGTGTGGGGCATGGCATTTCTGAGTGAGGTAAGTTGCTCGGGCCATGTGGCGCCGACAACAGCACCGACGGCACCGTATTGTTGGTCACCAGCTGTTTTGATGGCTTCCGCCTCGACACCTTTGGCGACATGATCATAGACATGGCCTTGGTCAACCTTGAGGTCCTGGAAATCTTTCCCACCTGGGTTTGACGTTTTGACAAGCACAAAAATACCAGCATTCTTTGTCGTTGCTCGTTTGATGAATGGTTCGATTGAATCGAGTCCAAGGTATGGATTCACCGTGAGTGCATCGGCGGCCCATGGTCCAGCAAGCCAGCCGGCAGCGTAGGCTTCGGCTGTCGAGCCGATATCACCTCGTTTGCCGTCAGCGAGAACGAGCAATTCTTTTTCATGGGCGTAGGCAATGACCTCTGCGAGTGCGGTTGTGCCGTGGGGGCCGAGTGCTTCGAAGTAGGCGAGCTGTGGTTTGACGATTGGGACAAGGGGGGCAACGACATCAATAACGCCTTTGCAGAACTGCAGGTAGATTTCTGCGAGTTGGTGTGGTGGTGTGTTTTCTGGTGCAGAGATAGTTTGAAGAAGTGCAGGGGGTAGGGCTGATACTTTTGGGTCAAGGCCGATGCAGGCGGGGGTGCCCTTTGATTTTATGGCAGCGGTGAGTCGTGCTGAGAATGAGTCGGCGTTGTGAGTCATGGCATTTGTAGTGAGTTGAGAGTGAAGGTGTGCGGGTGTGTTGCTGGGATAGGCCACGGCGGCAAAGAGGCCTGCATCATTTTCTATGTGTGTTGTCCGAATGTGTTTCGTATGCGATAGTGTGACGGTCGTTGGTCGGTGATGCGAGAGGGTGTCGCTCGGCCCGGCAGATACGGGGCGTAGCTCAGTCTGGTAGAGCGTTCGGCTGGGGGCCGAAAGGTCGCTGGTTCAAGTCCAGTCGCCCCGACTAGTTCGGTGCACCTTGAAATAAAGGTACTGGAAAGTATTGGGCTGCTGTCCAATCTTCTTCCGCAAGCCAGTACTTCTCTCGTATCTCAGTGAGAGAAGTGAGTGCTGGAAGCATCTACAACAGTCTTGAATCTTCAACTACTATGCCGCCTCGTTTTTGGCTCTCACTGGTTGGGGAATTTTATGCGGTTCGCCCCAACCCACTCATCCCATGAGTCATCGTCATTGACATAATGAATAAACCAACGCTCGTTGGCTTCGCGAATGACTACTGCAGGGTACCATTGCCCACGCCACTTTACCTTGCAATTTGACTGCTGTTCCAAGGTACTTTGCTTTAATTCCCGTTGTGAGGGCCGTATCTCTGATTCGTCGTATCTTCTAACTTTTTTTTGAGCGTATGTGAAAAACGCTACGTCATATTCTTGTGATTCATTTTCGGACGCTGCAACAACTCGTCCAAACCGATTCTTGACTTTAACGTAACTTCCTAATGGGTATTTTAGATCTTTGGGATCAACTAGTTTTTTATCAGTTCTACAAATTACCAAGTCGTTACCTGTTCCGTTTGAATAAAAATCACTCTGCTGCCTCTCGATGTGAAGCATTGCATTGCTAACTTCGGTGTTTAATTCATCGAGTGTTATAGATCCATCACGATTGGTGTCCATGAGTGGCAGGCCGGAGAAAGCATCTAGAACACATTGCGTAAACGTCCAGTTGCCCGTGGAGGTTTTTGCCATTGTTGCAGAAGTCAAGCTAAAGCTAGGCACATTTCTCTCACCTAATTTTTCAACGGCTAAACGCATGCCACCAGAATGACAACAGTCACCAAGGAAGACGGCTAGCTTGCCATTGAATTTATTGTGAACCATTTCAGCCAGTTCACTTGCTGTCCAATTTGTTTTTCGATTTTTTTTGCCCAAAACCACATCGTAATTTGCAAAACAAAAGTCATCACCAACCCTCCAGCCATGTCCCGCATAATAGACAAGAAGTGTTGACTTAGAGTTTGTAGCCGCAAGTGTGGATTCAATTGCTTGCCGAATGTTCGCAAGTGTAGCCTCGTTATCGAGCAATAATGCAATCTGTTCCCTTGGTGTACCAAGCTTAACGAGGAGATCACGGAGTTCTTCGTCTTTGCGATGCCTTCTGGGATATTTGGTTAAATCAGCCTCCCATCTCGTAACACCAATGATGACAGCATGAGTTTCTGCTGGGGCCCAACATTCAACAGCCTTTAACGCTCGTTCTGATGTACAAAAGGCACTGATCAGAAATACCAGTGGTAATGCTTTGTGCACGGATTGCTTACTCATGTCGTTAAGTGCCGATTTTTTTCTTCGTTGTTATTACTTTTTCTTTTTTTTGCGGGGCTTTATGTCTGCGTTCACAGTTGCAAGATAATCAAGCAGTAGTGCATGAAGCTCGTCTGTTTTTTCCGTCATGTCACCAGACAGGTCTCTTGCCTCGCCAATGTCTTTATCGAGATCAAATAATTCAAGACTATCTTCTTCCCACATCTTTACTAATTTGAAATTTTCTGAGCGAATAGCTGAGGTAACTTTACGATCGACTCCCTGGTGAAAGATGAGAAAGGGATGGCCACGTTGAACAAACCCCGTGCCCATGTTTTCAGCAACTTGTCGGAACGAGCCACCATCAATGTTTCGCGGCAGTGATTGTTGATATCCAGCAAGATCAGCAAGTGTTGGAAGAATATCAACACCACTTACTGGCACCGCGCTGACTGAATTTGGTTTGACCCCGGGTCCAATCACAAAAAATGGCACTCGAATCCCACCCTCATAAAACGAATGCTTGCCATCACGAAGTGGTGCATTGAGGTGTTCTTCTGCAGCAGGTGCTTTTGGTATATCGTTTCGGCCACCGTTGTCCGACATGAAGATGAGCCATGTATTCTT
>JBDOMQ010000164.1:0-3401 GCA_039831725.1 Pirellulales bacterium | reverse complement strand
TGTGAAATATCTCTAAGACGACATGCAGAACTTTCACAACATACAAAAGGCCCATAAAAAGTAGCTACTCCATAGCTGGGTGGCTTTCGAGTGATTGCAAACGACGGTATTCTGGTACTAGACGATTTCCACAAAAGATTGGTACTCAATGCGTACGATTGAAATCTATGACACAACGCTCCGAGATGGTTCCCAAGGGGAAGGAGTGAACTTTTCCCTCGAAGATAAGCTCTCGATAGCCAAGCGACTCGATGAAGCGGGTGTGAACTTTATTGAAGGTGGATATCCGCTCTCCAATCCAAAGGACTCTCAATTTTTTAGTCGAGCTACCAACCTCAAGTTAAAAAATGCACAACTCTGCGCGTTTGGAATGACTCGGCGGCGGGGTATGGAGGCACACCATGACCCTGGCATGAAAGCACTGCTTCAGGCAGAAACTCCAATCGTGACCATCGTTGGAAAAACCTCTTGTTTCCATGTTGAAACCGTGCTTGGTGTCAGTCGTCACGAGAACCTTGATATGATTCGTGACACCGTTGCCTACCTCACGTCAGAGTCACGAGAAGTATTTTATGATGCCGAGCATTTTTTTGATGGGTGGAAACTTGACGCAACCTATTCGCTAGAGACGCTCCGTGCTGCCGTTCAGGGTGGTGCAACCCGTCTCATACTCTGTGACACCAATGGTGGCACTCTTCCCACAGAAATTGTGACAATCGTAAATGAGGTTACCCAAAGTATTGCGACACCTCTCGGTATACATTGCCATAATGATTGCGACGTGGCAGTTGCCAATACACTAAGTGCAATCAGTGCCGGATGTATCCAGGCTCAAGGAACCATCAACGGCATCGGAGAACGCTGTGGCAATGCTGATATCATTTCCATTGCAGCCAATCTCGCGTTGAAAGTTCCAGAAACCGTTGTGCTGGCCAATGCTCACGGTGAGGCAGGCGGTGTCGCGCATCTTACAGAGCTTTCACGTTTTGTTTACGAAACAGCCAACATGTCATATCGGCCTGGCCAGCCATATGTTGGGGCTAGTGCGTTCGCACATAAGGGCGGAATGCATGTTCACGCGATTTCGAAGTCAACGAAGTCATATGAGCATATATCACCGGAATTGGTAGGTAATTCCCGCAGGGTACTCGTAAGTGAGCTATCTGGACGCTCAAATATCGCCGCTATGGTCGACCGTCCCGATGTAAAAAATGACCGTGCTCTCTTAGACAAGGTCTTACAGGAGATTTGTCGGCTAGAGAATGAAGGCTGGCAATTCGAGGCAGCCGATGCTTCATTTGAACTTTTAGTCGACCGTTCAGCTGGGACATTCTGCCCGAAGTTTCAAAAACTTGCCTATAATGTCGAGGTTGAAAGCTCAGCGCGTGAGGATGGCAACATACGAACCGAAGCCACAGTCAAACTGGCAGTTGGGCAAGATATCCGTCATGAGGTTGCTGAAGGCGACGGCCCTGTCAATGCGCTCGATGCTGCTCTACGAAAAGCTTTGGCCTCAATTTTCCCCCATCTCAACCGAATGCACCTGCTCGATTACAAAGTCCGCGTAATCAACGCGCAAGAAGGGACTGCTGCGCGGGTCCGCGTCTCCATTGAAAGTACCGATGGCGAACGCGTATGGGGAACCGTTGGTGTGAGTGAAAATGTCATTGAGGCGAGCTGGCTTGCGCTCGCCGATTCATTTCACTTCTACCTCGGAACACGTCCCGAGCCGACATCCAGCACTCCCCAACAGAACCATCCGGTGCCGTCGTGACATCAGATCGTCACCATAAGACCCGTCTTGCCATTACGATGGGTGATCCTGCGGGTATTGGGCCCGAGCTATGCATTCGACTCCTTTACGAGTTTGAAAGAGGTGATATCAGAGAACATGTACCGCTTATTTTTGGTGATGCCACTATCCTCAAAAAAGTAAGTGATCGCATTGGGGTGCCAATCATTTCTCCCGTGGTTGATCCTGCAACGACCATTGAAAGACCGGCTATTGTCCATTGCCCAATAAAGGGTGTGAATAAAATTGTCCCCGGCCACGTGCAGGCGGCTTGTGGTGAGGCGTCATACAAATATTGCCTCGAGGCGATCGCTCAAGCGAAGCGTGGCACACTTGGGGCTATCGTCACCTGCCCGATAAGTAAGGAATCGCTTGCTCTGGCAGGACATTTATATCCAGGGCATACTGAGTTATTCTCTGAACACTTTGCAGAGTCGCACACCTGCATGATGCAATATGCTCCCGACATCGCATGCAGTTTTGTCACCACACATATCGGTTATGGCGAAGTTATTCAGCACCTGACTTCTGAGCGGATAGGCGCTGTGCTTCAACTCACGAACAATGCCTTGGAGACAATTCGCGGAACCGCTCCTCGACTCCTTGTCTGCGGGCTGAATCCACACGCCGGTGAGCATGGACTGTTTGGGAATTCTGAAGAGGAACAGATTATTGCACCAGCGATTGCACAAGCGAGAGAGCAAGGGCTTGATGTGTCTGGTCCTGTTCCGGCGGACACAGCCTTCACGCCACAGTCCCGAACCCGCTTTGATGCCATGGTTTGCATGTATCATGATCAGGGACATATCCCGATAAAGATGATTGCCTTCGATCGTGCCGTAAACATCACCCTTGGGCTTTCAACAATACGAACAAGCGTTGATCATGGCACCGCATTTGACATTGCGTGGGAGGGCAAAGCAGATACGGGCAGTCTCCGTCAGGCCGTTCGACTTGCAGCACAGTTGGTTGAAAAGAAGGTGTCGGAAGCTCCTGCGAGACACACGGAACAACCCTGAGCCCTCCGGAGCAACCCTGTAGGTAGGCTTTGACACCTCTGGACTTGAGGAATTCCTGCGGTCGACTCTATTCTTTGGGTCGGGGTGGCAGCCTTTTTATGATTTCGCTCATAGATCCTTCGATCGAGCACGGCGCTGCCGCTACAAAAAAACCAGTCGCTTTGCACAATTGGAGATTATCTATGAAATTCGCTCGTGGGAAATTGATGCTTGCAAGTTTTCTGACACTTGTTGCATCTGGCGTTGGTTTTGCAACGCGAACAGCTGCTGGCGGTGACTGGGAAAGAGAATTCAACATTGGTGGTGCTGAATTCGGTGCCATCCTCGGCGCCGGTTTCCTTGGCTTTGGTCTTATGATTTTTTTCGGTGGCATTCTTGTTGAAAAATTTGGCTACAAGAAGTTACTTATGCTCGCCTGCGTTTTTCACCTCGTCAGTGCCGGCATGCTGTTTCTAGCAAACCCACTTTTCGATTCATGGCGAGAGACTGACCCTGAACTCGCCACCGAGCGAGTATTTAAAGTACTGTTTTGGAGTGCTTTTATTTTCTCGATCTGTCAAGGGCTGTATGAAGCAGTCATTAACCCACTT
>JBDOMQ010000424.1:0-3403 GCA_039831725.1 Pirellulales bacterium | reverse complement strand
AAGTGTTTAGCCTAGCTGAGCAAGTTAAGGTGACCGATGACGGGGCAACGTTTCGCTCGCACCTGGATGGTTCTCTGGTTAATCTGACTCCAGAGAAGGCAGTTGCCATTCAAGAATCGCTAGGAGCCGATGTCGCAATGCAGCTTGATCATGTGATTGGTCTTCCTGCGGCACGAAATGACGTTGCGGAGGCAATGAAGAGGTCGCTCGTGTGGGGAGAGCGTTGTTTAGCTGCTCGTCGAAAATCAGATCAGGCAATGTTCGGAATTGTGCAGGGTGGGCTTGATCCTGAACTGAGAGCAGTCAGTGCCAAGCACCTTCGGTCAATGCCGTTTGAGGGTTTTGCAGTTGGTGGTCTATCCGTGGGGGAAGGTCCAGAGGCAATGGCATCTACGCTTCAGGTGACAGTGCCATACTTGCCGCAAGACAAGCCGCGTTATCTTATGGGAGTTGGAAAACCAGAGGATATCATTAATGCGGTTGCTGTAGGGATCGATATGTTTGACTGTGTTTTACCAACGCGCTGTGGTCGGAATGCATTGCTGTATACGTTTGAAGGGCCCTTACGTTTGAGAAACGCTCAGTATCTTACAGACGAACGCCCTATTGAAAGTGACTGCCCTTGTTTGGCTTGTGGCCATACGAGGGCATATTTGCGACATCTTTTTCTGGCGGGGGAAATGCTTGGTCCGATTTTAGCCTCCATTCATAATCTGACCTTCTACCAGCGACTGATGCAGCGGCTTCGAGAGGCGATAGTTGACGGCCAATTTCAAGCAGTTCGGGCGGATATTCTCGCCCGTATGAATTGAGGCTATTTTGCGAATGAGAGTGTGGAGTTGCCCTGTGTCCCGGTTGTCTGCATTCGGACTTGTCCGTTGGAACCGTGGGAAACTACATTTGCTCTTTTCAGTGGAGTGTTTTTGCTCTCCTCTAGCCCTGGGTGCTCTTCATGCAAATTATTGATCAATCCCTCATCGTGTTGCAGCTATTTGCTGCTGATTCCAAGCCCCCTGCCGGGCCATTGGAATTATTGATCACCTATTTCCCGATGGTCCTCATCGTTGTTGCAGCATGGTTTCTCCTCTATCGTCCCGAGAGAGAACGCATGCGGAAGCAGCGAGAACTTCTGGCTAATGTCAAGAAAAATGACCGTGTTATTACTGCGTCTGGAATCATCGGTACTGTATCGAGTGTAGACAGAGAGCAGGACCGAGTTGTCCTCAAGGTTGACGAAAGCTCAAATGCAAAAATTACGTTTACGTTAGCCAGTGTGAATCGCGTACTTACTGATTCAGATAATGGAAATACAACAAGTGCTGGGGCATGACGCCTAGTTGTAGCACTTTGTTGATTAAACTTTTGATGAAAGAAGATTGAGATGAATGGCATGGATGGCTGGTTCGGATTGCTTGCTCAGGCAACTGAGAACACCTCTGCAGCGTGGTGGAACGAGTCGTGGGTGGTCTGGGGGCTGACGCTCGCCATTATTCTTGTGCCGACATTTCTAGCCTGGCTTGTAACCCGGCAAATCAGAACAGGTGGTCTTTGGGGAAGGCTATCAATTGTCCTTGTTGCACTTGCAGCCGGCATTGTTGTGACTGTTCTGGGGTGGCCTCCTCGTATGGGTATTGATCTCAAGGGTGGGGTCATACTTGTTTACGAGATTGACTCTGCAAAGCAGCCCGATGGCGGCGTGAGTATGGACAAACTTGTCGCTGCGGTAAGCCGTAGGGTGAATCCAGGTGGACAGAAAGAGGTGACAGTTCGTCAGTACGGAACGAACCAGCTCGAAGTCATTGTGCCTGAGGTAGATCAAGCTGAGGTTGAATTCATCAAACGAATTGTCTCGAGTGCGGGTGTATTAGAGTTTCGGATAGTTGCCAATCCTCAGGATCCGCGCCACAAAGAAGTCATAGAAAAGGCAACCAGTTCTTCGGGAAGCCTGGTGAATTCAGGGGATCGCCCAATAGGGCGATGGATCCAGATTGATACCCAGAAGATTAATCCAGCTGGTGACTCAACTTTGGTGATGCGTCAAGCTGGCGATGGGACTCCGGAAGTTCTTGTCGCTCTTGATCGATTTGATGTGACGGGAGATTTTCTGTCGAGGGCTTCAGGTGGATACGATCAAAATTTACAGCCCTGCGTAAACTTTTCTTTTAATTCTCAGGGGGCGGCTCTTTTTGGGACGCTGACGAGCCAGAATTTACCAGATCCAGCGAACCGTTTACTTAGTCGGCTGGGGATTGTGCTTGACGGTGTGTTGCTGTCGGCCCCTACGATTCGAAGTACGATTTCCAGTGACGGCCAAATTACCGGTAGCTTTAAACAGGCGGACGTTGAGTTTCTTGTTGGCGTATTGAATGCGGGTAGTCTACCGGCTGCTTTGTACAGCGATCCGATTAGTGAGCAGAAAATTAGTCCACAGCTTGGGGCCGACACGATTCGCTCGGGTGCTCGGGCGATGCTGCTGGCAACGATTGTTGTTCTAACTTTTATGCTTATGTATTATCGGTTCTCTGGGGTAGTCGCTGATTTAGCTGTTTTGTTGAACATTGTTCTTGTTGTGGCGCTGATGATTTCTATCAAAGCTGCCTTTACCTTAGCCGGCTTAGCTGGCCTTGTGCTCTCTGTTGGAATGGCTGTCGACGCGAATGTACTTATCTATGAACGGATGCGAGAAGAACTGGACCGCGGTGCATCTGTTCGCATGGCTATTCGGAATGGTTTTCAGCGGGCGTTTTCAACCATTGTCGACTCAAATCTGACAACGCTAATTACAGGTATTGTACTGTTCTCGATAGGGACCGATCAGCTTAAGGGTTTTGCTGTTACCCTGATCCTTGGTCTGTCACTTAATTTGTTTACAGCCGTTTTTTGCTCACGAGTAATTTTCGATTTTGCTGAACAAAAACGTTTGCTCAAGACTCTTTCAATGGCCCGTTTGTTCGGGAAGACCAGCTTTAAGTTTGTGCGATGGGTGCGGCCAGCCGTTATTGTGTCACTTGTTTTCATTACGATTGGGCTTGTTGCAGCATGGCAACGAGGGCAGGGTATTTTCGATATTGATTTCACCGGTGGCACAAGTGTGCAGGTGGCGTTTAAGGAGGAACAAGGGCTCGATATTTCATCTGTTCGGGAAGCTGTTTCAAGCCTGCCTGACGTTGCTGTGAGCTCAGTGACTGTCGGTGATGTGCCAGCAAATCTGAGATATAAGATCGATACATCGGAGCGGAGTGGCGACGCAGTTGAGGAAATGCTTCGAACGGCTTTTCCGGGCAGGTTGGCGACGTATTCAATGGGCTTTGGTGAAATTGTGTCAACCGCCGACAAATCGTCTGGTGATTCGGAGAGTGCCGAGGAGACTGAAGCTGAAGGTGCTTCGGCAACAAGTGAAGAA
>JBDOMQ010000350.1:0-3408 GCA_039831725.1 Pirellulales bacterium | reverse complement strand
ACCCGATTGCTTCGACCCCATTGCTGACCAGTCTTTTCCAGAGTCACCTTTGTAACCAGATTCACCTGGAAAGAGCAGACGGTCACGCGTGGGCGTAGTGAGTAGGTCGTTCATAGTGTCCCGATTATTACCGCGACCAAATGGATCATTTGGATTCATATGAGTTCCTGGATTCATCCAGTCACCAAACAATCCTTCACCTTGCGGTACGTCGCTCCCACCGGGCTGAGGGAAGGCTGCGTGATCACCGGGATTCCCTAGTTGTTCAGCGACACCACGGGGAAGATTCTCAATTAATTCATCTAGGTTCATTCCGCGGGCATGAAGATGATCCATCATCTCATCAAGTGGTATTTTTCCAATATTCACTCCAGGCTTCGCTGACTGCTCCTTTCCGCCGAGTCCACTGGCTCCTGAGTCACCGAACACTTTGGAGGCTATCTCCGTAAAAGATTGAGCAGACATATCACTGGTATGCTCGCTCTGACACTCAGTACAGCCATCAGCAACTGCTGCCATGAGATGGCGTGGTTCAAGTTGTTCGTTATGAAGTGTGGCTTGTTGATTGGATAGACGGCGTCTGTATTGTCTGGTAGCGGAAGTCATGGGAAGAGCCTTTCAGCAGAAGTCTTGGGCAATACTCCTTCCCAAATGCAGGCGGCGTGCCAAATGTCGACTTTACAAATAGGCTTGTTTTTAAACCTATTTTTCACCGGGCCAAAACGTGGTGAGAAGTGCGCGCAGCAAAATGCAACGGTCGTCTGCAGCGTTTTGCAAAATGCACATCCGCGTCCTCAGGCAAAAAGAGCCTGAATCGGTGTCGCTGGTTCCACACCGGTCAGCTTTGTATCAAGCCCCTGATACTCAACTGAAAAACGGTTGTGATCGATGCCTAACAGATGCAACATCGTGGCGTGGAGATCACGCACATGCACGATATTTTCAACCGCGTGATATCCAAAGTCATCGGTCGCTCCGTAGGTCATGCCACCACGAATCCCACCACCTGCCAGCACGGTGCTAAAACCCTTGATGTGGTGATCTCGACCGATGCTTTTTGCTTTTCCCTGTCCCATTGGCGTCCGACCAAATTCACCGCCAATAACTACAAGGGTTTCATCCAAGAGACCACGACGATCAAGGTCAGTGAGAAGTGCGGCAGCAGCCCGATCGGTAGGTGGACAGATTTCTTCCATGAATGGTTCAATGCCACCATGGTGGTCCCAATCACTGTGGTAAAGGTGCACAAAGCGCACGCCTCGCTCGATGAGTCTGCGGGCCATCAAGCAATTGGTTCCAATCGTCGCTTTCCCAGGTTCTGCACCGTACAGCGCGAGTGTCTCTGCCGTCTCTCCTGAAAGATCAGCCAACTGTGGAACACTCGTCTGCATTCTGAAGGCAAGTTCATACTGTTTGATTCGTGCGACAACATCAGGATCATTAATTTTTTTGAGGCGATGGTGTTCAAGGGCTGTAACTGTTTCAATAACATCACGTTGGTGCTCACTAGATACACCAGCTGGATTTTCGACGTAATGAACTGGTGCACCACTTGTTGAAAATTCGACTCCCTGAAATTGCCCTGGCAGGAAACCCGAATGCCATTGACGTGCTGCAATTGGCTGTGGATTGCGGCCTAACTTACTTGTCATGACAACAAATCCAGGAAGATCGTCTGCCTCACTTCCAAGGCCGTACGTTACCCACGCACCCATACTCGGTCGGCCAGAAAGAGCTGTGCCACAGTTCATGAACGTGTGGGCCGGGTCATGATTAATCTGCTCTGTCGTCATGCTTCGAATGATCGTAAACCGGTCAGCCAGACTACCGAGCTGAGTGAAGTGCTCACTGATCTCTGCACCACACTCACCAAATCGTCGAAAAGGCTTTCGTGGACCCAGGCAGACAAGCTCCTTACCCTGTAACTGCGCTATCGGCTGTCCTGCCGTAAGGCTTGCCGGCATTGGTTGACCATCTTGTTCAGACAGAACTGGTTTGTGGTCAAACGTTTCGAGATGACTTGGGCCTCCTGCCAGACACAGAAAAATGACTGACTTCGCCCTCGGCTCGTGATGAAGTGGATTAATCGCCCCAAGGCTTGCCTGCTGTTGCAGAGCAGTCGGTGATGATAAAGCATCTCGTGCGAATAGCGTTGATAGAGCAGCAGCGCCCACATTCAGGCCACTCTTGGCAAGAAATGTACGACGGTGAATATCGTGAAAATTCATGAAATGCTTTCTGCTGTAAACGCTACTCTTAAACCTCAGACTCCTAATACCGGCCAACTGTTTCACGAAGATTGAGCACTGCCCGTGCTGTCGCTGTCCACGCTGCATGCTCAATAACATCAAGTGAATCATCTCGCGGTGAAATCCCAACCGCTAGAAGATCTTCTGCGGCTTTCGGATTCTTTTGAAATTCATTCCTTCTTTGCTTCAATAGATCGGCAAGAAGACTTCGCTCCTCAACGTCTGGTTGCCGTGAGACGGCAAGCCTCCATAACAATGAAAGTCGTTCGTCGTCTTCATTGGTTTCATGTATGACACATTCAGCCAGATTCCTCGCCGACTCGATAAACGTTGGGTCATTCAAAAGGACTAACGCAGCTTTTGGAGTATTGGAACGCATTCGAACCGCAGTACATTCTTCCCGAGTTGGTGCATCAAAGGCCGCGAGCTGTGGATGAAGAAACATTCGTTGCCAGTGGACATAGAGTCCTCGCCTCCACTGGCGTTGGTCATTATCTTGACTGTAGGTACGCTTCGGAAAATTGAGATGCCGATAATACCCCGCCGGTTGATACGGGTGCACACTCGCACCACCCAGTTTCTCTTCGAGTAAACCACTGATAGACAAGGCTGCATCGCGAACACCCTCGGCGTGATACCGCCAGCGACCCTGTCGTGCCAACAACCTGTTTTCTGGATCACGAATGATCTCTTCCTCAGTTGCGTCAGAGCTCATGCGATAGGCATGGCTCATCACAATACAACGAATAAGATGCCGAACGTCCCAGCCGCTGTCAAAAAACTCAAGTGCAAGCCTGTCAAGAAGCTTTGGGTAATCAGGTGGCTCACCCTGACCACCAAAATCATCGGCTGATCTGCACAGTCCGGCACCAAAGAAGATCGACCAGATCCGGTTTGCAGTGACGCGAGCTGTAAGCTCTCCGACGCCTCCATCTGATATTGGAGCGACCAACCAATGAGCAAGATCTTCTCGTGTTGCACGGCCCTCTGTTTGAAGTGATCCAAGAAAGCTTGGAATGGCAGGTTCGACAATTTCCCCTGATTCATCCATCCAATTGCCACGATGCTTTACCCGCACAACACGCGGCGTCTCAAGCTGTCTGGTAATCATGAGCTTCCGCTCAAGATTTTTACGCTTCAATTCAAGTGCTTTGAGATG
>JBDOMQ010000160.1:0-3426 GCA_039831725.1 Pirellulales bacterium | reverse complement strand
ACTGGTTTGTCGCTCCAAAGAGCGGCCACAAGATGAGCCCACCTGTTCCAATTGTTTCCAGCGACCAGCTTTTTCCTGGCGCCGGAACCATTGCGAGTCCGAAAGCAGTTGTGACAGCAAAAAGCGTGGCTCCGTGGGCTGTGGTGAGCCAGCTAAGAGGCTGAGTTACCAGCGATGCTGAACCACCCACCTTCAGTGATGCGGGGACTTTGTTCAAAAGAGTACGAGCTAATTCTTGCACAACATACCGCTGAAGTCGCGTCGCAGTATCAAGTGTCGTGCCGGCAAAACTCGCAACGAGCACGCCAATGACTGCACGTGACATCGTTGCATGAATGCCAAGTGATTCAAGAAAGTTTCCTGAGCCAACCACAAACGCAGCAATTGCCTTGCCGCCAGTAACACCCTTCCAATCAGCATATAAGACCTGCCAGAGTTGTGTGCCGGAAAGTCCCGGGTACTCTTCTGGCCAGCCAAGGCCAATACCACCTCCGACGGCAACAATGACCAAAACGGCAAGAAATCCCTCGAGAAGCATCGAGCCGTAACCCACTGCTCGTGCGTCAGTTTCACAGCGGAGTTGTTTGCTTGATGTTCCAGAACTCACAAGGCAATGAAAGCCACTGACAGCACCACAGCCTATGGTGACAAAAAGAAACGGAAATATTGGTGGGGCGTTGAGTGGATGTAAATCAAGAAAAGGAGCGAACATTGTGAGAGCAGGGGGAGGCACAGCTGAAGAGATAGAGTTCGACCCAACAACGGCAGTAACAATCAGTCCTAAAACGACCAAGCCAAGACTGGAGATCAATTGCAGGCTGTTGATAAAGTCTCTTGGCTGCAGAAGCACCCAGACCGGAAGGACGCTTGCGACATAGCAATACGACAAAAGGATTGCCACCCAGAGCCAGATTGGCCATCCGGCAATGAAGGCGTTCATTTCTTGTATAGCCGCACCCAACGAACCGCCCGTCCATGTGGTGCCAGGACAGCCTGCCCCAAGCCAAACAGTTGCGTACATGCATGCTAACGCAACAAGGCTTGGTCCGCGTAGGCTGCGACCCTGTCGATGTACCTGTGTGCCAATCAGAATGGCGATAGGGATTTGAAGAAAAACCGGCAAAATAGCCTCAGGGAACTGGACAAAAACATTTGCAATAACCCAGCCAAAAATCGCTAAGACAACCCAGAGTGCAAAGAGAAGAAGGATCAGGAAAAGTAGTCGGACGCGGGGATTAAGAAGTCGCCCTGCAATCTCGCCAATCGTCATCCCACGATTCCGAAGGCTGACGACAAGAACTGCCATGTCGTGCATGCCCCCAATGAAGATTGACCCCAGAATGACCCAAATCAGTGCCGGGCCCCAGCCCCACATGATCGCAAGCGCAGGGCCGACAATTGGGCCTGTCCCGGCAATGCTGGTGAAGTGATGACCAAAGACAATGGGGGTTGGCGTTGGTACAAAGTCGCGTTCATCCCGGAACTCAATGCTTGGCGGAACAAACGTGGCGTTGAGTGAAAATAACCTGGTGCCGACCCATCGTCCGTACAGGAAGTAGCCACAGACAAGAGAAACAGCTGCACAGAAAACAATAAGAATGATGGTCATTTGGCTCGCTCGAGGGCGCTATTCTCAAAAAGTTGGACGCAAGGTTTGGCTTCGGTAGTTAGACTTGTCTCAGAATGATTGCTTTTCTTTTTAACGTTGAGCACTGCTGTTGAAAATTAAATGTAAGTCTTTTAATCCTGAAATGTAGCGTAACCGAACAGTTCATAGTGATCTATTTGTATAACCCGCATTCCCTCTAGCAAACAAACACGTCATTCATATGCCTCGTGTCCCGAGTAAATCGATTCAGAAGATTCGAAATATTGGCATCATTGCCCATATCGATGCTGGCAAAACCACTCTTACCGAGCGAATGCTTTTTTTCACAAAAGCAATTCATAGATTGGGAGATGTGGATCATGGCACAACCGTGACAGATTTTGATCCAGAAGAACAAGAACGGGGTATCACTATCTACTCTGCTGCCGTTTCTTTTCCATGGCGAGACACTGTTGTGAATCTGATTGACACGCCTGGCCATGTGGATTTCACAGCTGAAGTTGAGCGAAGCCTTCGTGTTCTCGACGGTGCAGTTGTTGTACTTTCAGCCCGCGAAGGGGTTGAGGCACAAAGTGAAACTGTTTGGCGGCAGGCAGACCGATACGCGGTGCCGCGAATGGTGTTGGTTAATAAGCTGGATCGAGAGGGAGCGAGTTTTTTTGGGACAGTCGATCAAATTCGAGAACGTCTGAAGGCCGAACCGCTTTTGCTGCAAATCCCTGTAGGGATTGGTCCACCGCATGTGGCTGATCCGTTCCGAGGCGTGATTGATTTAATTACCATGGAAGCAGTCACGTTTCCGCCCAAAGAGGAGGTGCTTGGTGGTGCGGCGGCGGCTGTTGAGCCAATACGAAGTAGCATTCCGCCAGAACTAGAAGCCGAGGCCGCCACGTGGAGGGAGCAGCTTGTTTCAACCTTGTTTGATTATTCTGATGAGTTAGCCGAACTTGCGATTGCCGAGGAGACAATACCGGTCGATCTAATGCGCGAGACTGTTCGGAAAGCCACGCTTGACCGCAAGGTAATTCCCGTTTTTGCTGGTTCCGCACTTGACTGTATTGGCGTCCAGCCTGTGTTGGATGCTGTTAGTTGGTATTTGCCGAGTCCAGCGGATGTGCCTCCCGTGGAGGGGCTTGATCCAAAAAAGAAAGAGCTAGTTACGATCCAACGGCCTCCCGATCCAGATGCCCCTTTCTGCGGATTGGTTTTTAAGATTCTTGCTGAAAAGCACGGGGACATTGCATTTGTCCGGGTTTATTCGGGGACGCTGAAAGCTGGAAGTAGAGCGTGGAATCCTGAGCGACAGAAGAAAGAAAACATAGCGCAACTATGGCACGTTCAGGCTGATCGTCGGGAGCAGGTGTCGTCCTGTTCAGCGGGGGATATCATCGGGGTCATTGGTCCACGACAAAGCGTGACAGGTGACACGCTTTGTGATGCTCAGTCCCCGGTCATTCTGGAGTCAATTGAATTTCCAGAAACAGTCATTTCAATGGCGATTGAGCCGGAGACGAGTCTGGAGCGGAAAAAACTCTCCGAGACACTTGAAATGATGAAGCGACAAGATCCCACCTTTCGTGCAATTGAGAGTGAAGAAACTGGGCAAACACTGATATCGGGAATGGGTGAATTGCATCTCGAGGTCATTCGTCATCGCCTCGAGCGAGAATTCAACCTACATTGTCGGGTGCATAAGCCTCGGGTGAGCTATAAGGAAACGCTTGCAAAATCTGTGCAAGTGCAGGGCGAATCCAATCGTCAGGTGGCTGGACAGACGCTTGAGGCCATGGTCGCACTCGCTGCTGAACCGACAGGCG
>JBDOMQ010000187.1:0-16716 GCA_039831725.1 Pirellulales bacterium | reverse complement strand
AACAATCAATCACCTCAGGTACACGACGCATGCGGGCATGTGCTGCAAATGGTGAGTCGTATGTGATGGCATCGATGTATGGTTTATGGACACGAAGATCTTCAGACAAGTCTGGATTGTCTGCTTTTGCTTGATCGAAAACTTCACTGCCCGTGGCCCCAGGCTTGGCAAGTAGTGCATCGTACGAAGAGACAGCCTCAGCTTTTCCTGTTTCTTCACAGACCCAGATGGGAAGTGGGGTTCCCCAGTACCGTTCTCGTGACAACGCCCAGTCGACATTATTTTCAAGGAAGTTGCCAAATCGCCCCTCCTTAATGTGTTCGGGCATCCAGTTGATCTGGCTGTTATTGGCGAGCATTTCTTCTCGGAATTTGCTGGTGCGGATGAACCAGCTTGCTCGCGGATATTGAATCAGTGGATCGTTGTCAGCCCGCCAACAAAACGGATAGTCATGGAGATATTGTTCCTGGTGGACAAGTAGGCCCCGACTGCGAATGTCGCGGGTCAGATCGCGGTCACACTCTTTGACAAAGCGGCCTGTCATGGTGGGGAATTCGTCCGTAAATGTGCCGTCCGGCGCGACGCAATTGATGAGAGGCGGTAGTCCGTTTTCGAATCGCTCTCGTTCCGCCATTAAAACGCTGTAGTCGACCTCACCAAAAGCTGGTGCGACGTGCACAATGCCGGTGCCTGAATCTGTTGTGACAAAATCAGCTTCAATAACTCGCCAGGCAACAGGCTCAATAGTCCCGTTTTTGAGTGGTGCAACTTTTGGATCAGACTCGGAGTAATAACAGTCAAACGGCGGTTGATAGCTCATGCCGACGAGATCTGATCCAGAACAGGATTCAATGATCTCGATTTTTACCTTTTTCTTTTCGGCAAGTGATTCGGCAAGAGGCTCGGCAAGAACGTATTCGTGTTCCGGGTCGTCTTGAAACCGGACAACAACGTAGGTGAGATCGTGCTTCACGGCTGCAAACTGATTCGATGGGAGCGTCCATGGTGTTGTTGTCCATGCAATCAAGTTTCGCTTTGTTGGAACTCCGTCAGCATCCAGGAGCGGGAAGGCAACATAGACACTTGGGTCGGCCACCTGCCGATATCCCTGGCCAACCTCACCACTGGAAAGTGCAGTGCCACCTTGCGGCCACCACCACACGATTTTGTGGCCTTGATAAAGAAGTCCACGATTGAAAAGTTCGGAAAGTGCCCACCAGACGCTTTCAACATAGCTTTGATGGTAGGTCACATAGGCTTGTGAAAGATCAATCCAGAACCCAATTCGTTCGGTGAGGGTTTCCCATTCCTTCATGTACCTCCAGACAGATTCCTGGCATCGATGAATGAATGGCTCAATGCCGTATTCTTCAATCTCGGCTTTTGAGTGAATGCCCAGGCTCTTGCACACCTCGACTTCCACGGGCAGACCGTGAGTGTCCCAGCCAGCCTTCCGTTCACAGAACTCACCTCGCATTGTCCGGTAGCGTGGATAGAGGTCTTTAATAGCACGCGTCAGACAGTGTCCCGGATGAGGCATGCCATTGGCTGTTGGTGGTCCTTCAAAAAAAACGAATCGCTTGGCACCTTGGCGGTTGTCGAGCGACTTCTGATAAATTCCCGCAGACTTCCAGAGGGCAGCGATTTCGGCTTCTGTGGCTGGCAGATCGGGTCTGCCTCGGACGGGCTGGAACATGGAGTTGTGAGACGAGGCTGTGGGCAAACGGGGAGGACAATAATAGGAGGCTGTATCCTACCCAGCAAAACCTTCTTGCCCCAGTGCTACCCGAAGAAACCCGGTAGGAGGGGCTTGGTGGCATGATGGTACGAGGCTGCCACGACTCTGAAACGGTATGAGAATTGGTTGCTTGGGCAATCTTGGCATAAAGCCCGCCACAGTATTGTGGCACGGCGAACTTAGACACATTAGATCACATCGGTTGCCGCATCTCGAACAGCCCCCTCAATGAGAGCTCTAAGTTTTGGCTCAGCTGTCCGAGCCACTTCAAGAATTTTTTCGACTGTTGCGACTTCGAGTGCATCTGGAAGGCACATGTCTGTGACAACTGAGAGGCCGAGGACTCGCAGACCAGCATGAGCGGCAACGATAACCTCTGGGACAGTCGACATGCCAACAACATCAGCGCCGATTGCACGGAGGTAACGATACTCGGCTCGTGTCTCCAAGTTTGGCCCAGTTACCGCAACATAGACGCCTCTGTGGGCAATAAAGTTTTTCTGACGAGCGACCTCAAGGGCACGGTCAATAAGCGGAAAGGTGTACGGCTCGGACATGTCAGGGAATCGTGGCCCGAGGCGATCGTCATTGATGCCGACAAGCGGGTTGTCCTGCATCAGGTTAATGTGGTCATCAATCACCATGATGTCACCGGCGCTGTAGTGCGGGTTGAGTCCACCACAGGCATTGGTGACAACGAGAAGTTCAGCCCCAAGGCGATGGAGAACTCGCACGGGGAGTGTGATCTGTGATGCCGGGTAGCCCTCGTACAAATGCATTCGGCCTTCGAGGATCATGACCGGGACACCGTCAAGCAGGCCGCATACAAGTTGGCCGGCATGCCCGTGTGCTGTTGAGCGAGCGAAGTGAGGAATCTCGTCATATGGAATTTCGACACGGTCTGTGACACCTTGTGTGGCGCTGCCGAGTCCACTGCCAAGGATGATGCCTACTTTTGGTTTATGAGGCCATCGCTTCTCAATAGCTTCACATGCTGCTGTAATCTGGTCGTACTGTTCTAGCATTCTTGGCTGCCCTCTCCTCGCGTATGAATTGGGAACACTGCTGGCTTCCGCGTGACCTGTGGTCAGTCTTCATCGAGAAGGTTCTGGAAGTCAGGATGATTCCTCAGTGAGTCAAGGTCTGGATCAACCTCGAGATGGTGAAGGTCATCGTACCCAAGGAGGATTGCTTGAGAGAGCGCACTGATCGCCTCTTTTGAACAACCCGCTCGAGCAAGTGAACAGCCCAGATTGTAACGGGCAAGTGCATCTTCTGGCAGAAGGCTCACTAAATGACGGTCAAGTTCGACTGCTCTATGGAGTTGCCCTTTTTTAGCGACTAACTCGGCAAGGACCCGAACAACTTCCGTTGATGTTCCATCACGGGCAAAAAGCTGCTCAAAAAATTCAATATCAAAGTCAAGTTGAGACAGGACACCAAACCACGGAAAGCCGCTGCGAGAGGGGGTCTCGTGCTGGGGGGCATTTGCCTTGTTCATGGCTGACTCCGAAGGAAACGGCCGCCTTGTTACTTTTTACCACCTGATGATTTGCTCGGTGGAGGTGCTTCTGGGCGAAGGTCATCTGGATGCTCCCAGTCAGGATCGCTTTCGTCTTCCTGAAAGTCATCATCAAATTCGTCATCGAAATCATCGAAGTTAGAATCTTCATCGGCAAGTGGGTCGTCACTCTCCATGTCGTTGTCATCACCGACGTCGAGGTCGTCATCAGGCGATTCCTCATTATTCACGACTTGAATGGGCCGAAAATCTCCAATCGAAGGGTCAGCCAATTCTTTTGAAAACGATGGAAATGTGGGAATCACTCGACTTTTGGTGACCCAAGTGGAGTGGACAGCTGGGTGTTGGTCGTTGAGTTGCAGCATTAACAAAGTCCCGACGGAAAAAGGAAGCGTCTCAAGGCTACTGAAAACAGCCTTGCTGAATAAGCAAAATATACGCCCTGGGGCAGCTAGGGAAGGGGAGTCTTTCTCTACGTGTGATAGTCGGCATTGAGCCGGACATATTCTGCGGTCAGATCACTGGTGTAAAAGCGGATTGTGCCCGGCCCTTCACCCAAATTGATGTCAATTGCGGTTTCTCTGTTCTCACGAATCGATTTTGATACTTTTTCAGCGTCAAAAGTGACCGGTGAGGCATTTTTGAAGAGTTCAAAACCGTTGACACGGAGGGTAAGCCGCCCGGGATCAAACGCAACGCCCGCGTAGCCGGCAGCAGAGACAATTCGGCCCCAATTCGGGTCGGCGCCGGCAATTGCAGTTTTTACCAATGGGCTATCAGCTATCGCACGGGCAACTCGGCGGGCGTCCTCCCGGCTGTCGGCACCAGTTATCTCTATACAGATGACATGAGTCGCTCCTTCTCCATCGTCGGCGATCTCGCGTGCGAGGGCATCACACGTGTTCATCAAGGCAGTTTCCAATGCCTCGAGATTTTTTCCAGTAAGAGGTTCCCCTCCAGCGGCACCATTTGCAAGGAGCAGGACGGTATCGTTGGTACTCATGTGACCATCAACGCTCACACAGTTGAAGGAAAGATCTGTCGCTTGAAAAAGGAGACGCTGTGCATCCTCGGGAGTAATCGCAGCGTCGGTCACGATGAGACCGAGCATGGTCGCGAGTTTTGGTCCAATCATGGCAGCGCCTTTGCCAATACCAAGCATACGATACTTTTCTCCCGAGGGCGCTTTTCCAAATGCTTCCCCGGCAAGTTTCGGACGGGTATCTGTTGTCATGAAGCCTCGCGCTGCGCGCATGACACTGTCCTCATCTGCCGCTAACTGATTGGCTGCGGTCCGAATGCCTGTCTCAATGGTTTCCATTGGTAGAAATTCACCAATAATGCCTGTCGACAGCACAAGGACACTGCTCTCGAGGCTCCCAATTGCCTCGGCAGTCAGAGTTGCCATGGTAGCGGTATCAGATTCGCCTTGTGTGCCCGTGCAGGCGTTTGCGTTTCCAGAATTGACGACAACACCACGAAATCCGGTTCCTGGAGTGCGATCTCGATCAAAAGCCACAGGTGCTGCGAATACAAGATTTTGAGTGTAAACACCTGCTGCTGTTGCCGGCCTGTCAGAGACAATGAGAGAAATATCTTCTCGGGTAGGATTACGTTTCAGTCCGGCATGTAACCCGGAGACCTGAAATCCTTTGGGGAGCGGTGGAATTGGGCCGCGGAATGGTGTTTCAGGAGGAGCCATCGGCAGTTTGTAAATAGAGGGTAAGGGGTTAGAG
Source organism: Pirellulales bacterium (assembly GCA_039831725.1). Taxonomy (GTDB): domain Bacteria; phylum Planctomycetota; class Planctomycetia; order Pirellulales; family UBA1268; genus UBA1268. The sequence continues at coordinate 11,720 of JBDOMQ010000187.1, read as the reverse complement.
GAGGCCTGTTGTTTCTGGCAGGGCGTGCATGCAGTTCAGGTTTTGTACAGCAGCGCCGGCAGCGCCTTTTACAAGGTTGTCGAGGCAGGAAATGAGAATCAAGCGACCTCGGACCAGTCGCGCCGTCAGGTCGCAGAAGTTTGTGTCAACGGTATCTTTTGTGCCGGGCAGATGGTCGACCAGCCGCACGAAATGCTCTTCTCCGTAGGCCTGCTGCCACGCGTCGTCAATGTGTTTCTCGGTGACTCCAGATGCCGGCTTTGCATAAATAGTAGCAAGAATCCCACGATCCATCGGTGCGAGTTGTGGAGTAAAGATCACTTCTGGCTTCGTCGTCGCATGCCGAGCAATGATCTGTTCAATCTCCGGTGTATGTCGATGACGACCAACGTTATATGGTGAAAGGCTCTCGTTGCACTCAGGGAAATGAGCCATGAGTTTTGGGTTGCGACCTGCTCCACTCACGCCACTTTTGGCATCGATGATAATGTCGCAGTCCTCGATGAGCCCAGCCTTCATCAGAGGAGCAAGGGGGAGAATGGCAGCCGTGGCGTAGCAGCCGGGGTTGGCAACAAGAACAGAGTTGGCAATCTGTGACCGAAATAACTCGGGAAGTCCATACACGGTTGTGCCAAGACGGTCACTGTCGAGGTGGGCTTGGCCGTACCACTCCTGGTATGTGTGAGCGTCGTCCAGTCGATAATCTGCGCTGAGGTCGATCACCTTGGCTCCTGCGTCGATGAGTGTTGGAACCACTGACGCACTGGCACAATGTGGCAGGCAGCAGAAAATAACATCTGCTCGCTGTGCAATTTCTTCGGGCTTCAGGTCTTCAAGGGGCAGTTCAAGCCGTCCGACCAGACTTGGATGCACGCTCGAGATAGGTGTATTCCCCTCTTGTCGGCTTGTCACCGTGACGATTTCGACGTTGGGGTGCCGGAGGAGATGTTTTATCGATTCAAGCGCCGTATATCCTGTGGCGCCGAGGATAGCAACTTTAATCACGTCAATACTGCGCAAAAGGGGACAGTGGTGAGGAAGTACAAGGTGGCGTGTGCCAGATCATATTAAGCATAGCAGAGGAACTGAGCCAGAGTCGGCTAACTGTTCAATTCGGCTTTTCCCGAGTGGGACCCTATCAGGTTAAGCAGCCAGCGAGAAACTGCTGTTTTTGTGCCTGCCTGCTGTCCCACCAGCTGGTGGGTATGGTCATAGACTGTGACGGCAGTTGTTGTGGTGTCCAGTGCCGTTAGATCATTGAGAACAATGAGGTCGCATTTTTTAGCAGTTATTTTCTTCAGGGCCCTCGCCGGGTCACCATCTGGCTCGAGAGCGAAGGCAACCATCCATTGAGAAGGCCTGGCCTGCCTCGCTAGTGTTGCGATGATGTCACGAGTTGGCTTGAGATCTAGTACAAGCCCGCGCTGTCTTGGAAGCTTTCCACGTTCGCGATGTTTCGGTTCGAAATCGCAAGGTGCCGCTGTTGCAATTACGCCATCGACGCGAGGCAAGAGCGTGAGGGCCTTCTTTAGCATATCGCCGGTTGTGATAACTGAGGTGACTCGGGCTTCCGTCGGATACCTCACACTTACTGGCCCGCTTACGATGCTCACGGTATGTCCTTGTGCGATGGCAGCTGCTGCGAGAGCGGCTGCCATACGGCCGCTCGAGGCATTCGTCAAGAATCGGATGTCATCGATGTAGGCACGAGTGGGGCCGGCGGTAATGAGTATGTGAGCCATTTGTTCTTTACGAAGTGAGCCTGTTACGAAGTGCCAAAGGCAGTCTCGATGGCAGCTAGAATTGTTTCAGGTTCTGCCATACGACCAGTGCCGGTTTGGCGACAGGAAAGCCAACCTGATGTTGGCTGGACAAAGCCGATGCCATCATGTGTCAGTTGAGCGACATTCCTTTGTACCGCGGCTTTTTCCCACATAGCCGAATTCATGGCAGGAGCCATCAATATGGGGCACCTAGCACACAGAAGAAGTGTTGAGAGAAGGTCGTCTGCGAGACCAGTTGCGGCCTTCGCCAGAATGTCCGCCGTGGCCGGCGCAACAACGATCAACTCGGCACGTTCTGCTAGTTCAATATGTGCACCTAAAGGGAAATTGTTCGGGTCGAAGCTGCAGGAAGCAACAGGCCGACCCGTCAGTGCAGCAAACGTTGTCTCGCCGATGAATTGACGCGAGTTGTCTGTCATGACAACCGAAACACGTGCAGAACGCTGGACGAGTCCGCTCGCAATCGCCGCCACTTTGTAGGCCGCGATGCCACCTCCGACGGCAACGACGATTTCGCGGTCTGCAAGTGGATTCGACACAACATATTCCATCAACAAGAGAAGCAATCAGAAGGCCCGGTGCTTCAGAGGGTACCTAGCAGACACATCAACGGCAAAAGCTCGGACTAAAAACTGGCGTCGAAGTCGATTGGTGCTCCTGCTTCCGGCGATTCACCAGTAATTCGGAGATTCATTGATGTATCCAGGAAAATCTTGTCCTGCTTAATTTCCTCGATAACAATCTGCATCTTGTCATCACTGTCAATATCTACGAGTGGACGACCACCTGCGTTGAGGGCAACGAGACGTTTTTGTATGAGCGTTGACAGCTTGAATCGTCCGCCAACTTTGTTCACGATTTCTTCTTCACGGAGGTCGTCGATCATGTCGAGATTGCTTTCTGTGAGGCTACCTTAAAAAAAGTATTGGTTATTGAGCGGAAGCTGTTTCAGTTGAGTCGTTTGAAAAACCAGCTTCTGTGAGGATTGTTTTTATGTTTTCAAGCGCGTCTTCTACCGAATCATTAACGACCCGGTGTCGGTAATGTCCGGACTGACGCAGTTCACGGTGGGCGACTTCCAATCTCCGTTTAATTGCATCAGGGCTTTCAGTTCCACGGCCTCGAAGACGTTCTTCGAGGTGTGCGGGGTCAGAAGGCTCAACGAAGATTGTTACCGCTTGAGGATACCGTTCCAAAATAGAAAGGGTACCCTCAACGTCTATTTCAAGAATAACCCATTTCCCATGCGTGAGGCGAGGTGTGACCTCATCTTCCAGCGTTCCGTACCAATATTCGCGGCCATAGACCTGGCAACACTCTATGAATCTGCCTGCATTCCTGCTGTTATCAAACTCTTCGGTGGACAGGAAATGGTAGTCGACGCCAGGGGTTTCTCCGGTACGCGGTGGCCGTGTTGTCGCTGAGATACTCGGTATGAGTGCCGAGAAGTCGGAAAGGAGGCGGCGGAGGAGCGTAGATTTCCCAACGCCAGAGGGGCCAGAGAGAACCACGAGTTGACCTTCAGTTTGACTCATCGACATGTTCTACCCCACTACGACTAGCCTTGGAAAGTGGCCCCTCAGCAAAGCGGGGATTTCCTGGGGCGAGGCTATTCGATATTGGCGGCCTGTTCCCGGATTCTTTCCACCTGCGACTTGAGATCAACGACTGCATGGGCGATGGCGACATCAACAGATTTTGACCCGATAGTATTTGCCTCACGGCCGAGTTCCTGAGCCAGAAAATCAAGACTACGTCCCGGCGCGGCGTCAGTCAGAAGATTTCGAAATTGCTCAACATGGCTTTCTAAGCGCACAAGTTCCTCTGAAATGTCAGATCGATCAGCAATGAGTGCGACCTCACGAATGACGTCGTTGTCGTCCAAGCGAGCTTGATGCGTTTCTAGAACCTTCGCCACACGGTCAAGAAGTCTCTGCCGATGTTCAGCAACGACTTCTGGTACACGTTTACGAATCTGCTGCACCAGCTCACCTATTGAACCACAGGCTTGTTCAAGATCAGTAACCAGCGCTGCCCCCTCAGATTGTCTCATGGTGTCGAGTTGACTTACTGCAGCGGTAGTGGCGGCGGCAACAACAGGCCATGTTGCTTCAACAGCCGATGCATCCGGTGGTGCATCGAGTAAAACACCAGGAAGACCCAGAAGCGGATCGATCGTTGGCGGTGTCGAGATGCCGCGTCGATCACAGAAAGACTCCCAGTCATCGAGATAAGCACCGAGCTGATCCTGGTCAAGCCGACGACCTGTCGGAACAGCCGACCCGCTCACTTCGAGGGTGATTTGAAGGCTCCCTCGTTTGATGCGTTCGCGAATCAGTCCTTCAAGCCGTGGCTCGAGAAGATGAAAACCCTCGCGTGTGCGGATGCTGCATTTGAGGTGGCGGTGGTTGACGCTACGAATTTCGACCCTGCAGGCGACGCCCTGATTATCGGCAAACCCTTCGCCGCATCCGGTCATGCTGCGGGCCATGGTAGTTCTCCAGGTTTACTCAGCCGACTTTTCAGGTGACTGAGACGCTTCAGTCGAAGTTTCAGTCTGTGACTCGTCTGGCGGTTCTGTTGAACCAGTAGAACTCGTGTCATCGGAAGTGGTGGCCGCAGACTTATTAGTTTCAGAGGTGTCGGCATCAGCAGGGGTCTCTGAGGAATCACTGCTAGGCTCCGGAGCAAGGTCCGACGGAATCGCCTCAGTTGTGCCAAGACCCTCCATCGATTCTGGTGCCGCCGCGCCAAGATTCGTACTGAAGAGCGACTGCTGTGTCCCGAGCACGTTGATCGAGAGAATGCAGAGTAAAATCCAAAATGTTGCAACGCCAATTGTGATTTTGGTGAACAAGTCACCGGCTTTGGTGCCGAATGCACTTTGGCCACCCATTCCGCCGAGAGCACCAGCAAGTCCACCTCCACGTCCACGCTGGATGAGCACCAGCAGAATAAGAAAAACTGAGGTGGCAACGAGCATGAATCCGAGAAAAAAGCGAACGAACATCAACATTGCGAATAAATTCTCCAAAAGCAGTCAAGCGGCCGAGAGGCAGGTTCTGTATGCGTTAATGTATCGTGCGCGGCCATTTGGGGCTATCCCGATGACACGAATTAGCTAGCCTGAGCAAATTGTTCGGCAATAGCCAGAAAGTCGTCAGCTTTTAGGCTCGCCCCTCCAACAAGTGCACCATCGATATCCGGCTGTGCCGCCAGGACCCCGGCATTATCAGGTTTTACACTGCCGCCATACTGGATTACGACCTGGCTGGCAGTCGCTGCATCACTACGTTCTTCCAACTGCTGCCGGATCAGGGCGTGGACTTCCTGCGCCTGTTCAGGCGTCGCGACCTTTCCTGTTCCGATAGCCCAGACGGGTTCGTAGGCAATGATCGACGTGGCAAGGTCCGTTGCACTGAGCCCAGCAAGTGAGCCAGAAATCTGTTCTGTGACAACTGCAGCTGTTCGACCCTGTTCACGTTCTTCCAGAGTTTCGCCAACGCAAATGATCGGTGTGAGACCCGCAGCAAGGACGGCTTTGGCTTTTGTGTTAACGATACTGTCTGTCTCGCCAAAGAGTGTTCGGCGTTCAGAGTGTCCCACTATGCAGAATGTGCAGCCGATATCGACGAGCATCGTCGGAGCGATTTCACCGGTAAAAGCGCCTTTGGGTTGGTCGTGGAGATTCTGGCCACCAAGAGCAACACCAGACGGACTCACACCATTGGCCAATTCAAGTGCCGCAGCAACTGCTCCGAGATAGATCGACGGTGGGCAGAGAATCAGGTTGCAGCCTTCACAGGAGTGAGCACCAGTAGCCACACCTTGAGCGAGCGCAACCGCTGCTGCACGGTCAAGATTCATCTTCCAGTTTCCAGCAACGATCCGGCGACGGGTGGTCATTCTCACTCCTTGGGGTTGATGCTATCAATGCTTTCGTGGTTTCAGGGAGCAGTGTAGTGCGAAAACACGACATGCACTAGACACCGGTCGAAGCCTCGGGTTTTGGATTGAGTCAGCACATCCGAACCGGTGCGTTAACCAACCAAACTTGCCCCAGCATAGCTACCGAGGATGGCGACCCTGGTGCACCGCTTCTCGAGCGATGCGATTGCCCGGCGGACGCGAAGATCGTCACGGTGACCCTCAAGTTCAACAAAAAAGATATACCCCCTTTTTTCACCGGGCAGGGGAAACGATTCGATCCAGGTCAGATTGAGTTTCTGTCGTTTTGGTATGGCCAACGCGTCAGCAAGTCCACCCGGACGGTGTTTGATTTCAAACATCAAGGCTGTCTTGTCACGGCCGGTCCGTTTGGCGTCTGCATGGCCTATGACAGCAAAACGTGTGGTGTTGCCAGCAATATCCTCGATATTTTCAGCCAGAATGGACAGACTGTGGTGAATGCCCGCTTGACGACTGGCTATTGCAGCAGCCTTGGACTCACGCGATGCTTTTTCGGCTGCAGCGCTTGTGCTAGTGACTTCGATCAACTGAGCGTTAGGCAGGTGCCGAGCGAGCCAGTTGCGGCACTGTGAGAGTGCCTGTGGTCGACTATAGACCTTCTTCACATCATGGCGTTCGCAGGCAGCAAGTAGGTTGTGGTGTATGCGTAGGGGAACTTCGGCACATATTTTGACAGGCATGCGGGCCAGGTTGTCGAGTGTGTCGGCGATTCGGCCGTCGGTTGAGTTTTCTAAAGGCACGACACCGTAGTGAGAATGACCGGCCTGCACTTCCTCAAATGCTGCTGAAATGCTGGAAACCGGAACGAATTCCACAGCATTTCCAAAACGATGGAGAGCAGCAAGGTGACTGTACGTCCAGGCAGGACCAAGGTGGGCAACCCGTAGGTGTTGTTCAATCGCGCGAGAACCAGAGATCAATTCTCGAAAGATGGATTTGAGACTGTCGTCTGCGAGCGGTCCTTCATTCGCTTGAGCTACCCGGTCGAGGACAAGTTCTTCTCGCGATGGATCATACGTTAGTTCACCGCTTGCCGATTTGATGTGTCCGATCTCCCTCGCCACATCCGCCCGCTGATTCATGAGGGCAACAAGTTCATGATCAATCGTATCAATGCGTTTTCGCAAGGTCGTGAGGCCAGGCTTCCTTTTGCTGGTCTTTTTGCGGGACACTTTGGTCTTGCGTGATGCCATGATGTTCACTTCTTGAACCGAAAAAATAACAGGGTGGTGTACACACCATACCCCACTGGACAGTCAGGTGATGCCACTCCGTTGATGCAGATTTCAAGAATCCCGGCTCGGCACGTGAACCCGTCAAAATGGCAGTCTCTGGGAGGTCGTAACCACGTATTCTCAACTCTAACGTCTGAATTCTTTCCGTAAATACGCTGTTTTGTTCAATTCTTGGAATTGAGGCGGCATAAACGAGTCTTTCGACGCTATGGCACGGGCTTTGCAATCTTCTTGTGTCACTAGGGCAGACCGACAAAACCGGCCCGGAGATGTAGTCGGCATCGGCAGTTGACTGGCTCCCGGACAAGGGAACATGGTGCACGGTCGTCCGACAAAATAGAGAAGCATGGACATTGAAGGAGGAACACAAAACATGGCAACAAAACAAGGCGAAAAAATAATCGGTATCGATTTGGGAACAACAAATTCAGTTGTTGCAGTCATGGAAGGAAAAGAACCGAAGGTCATCGCAAACAAAGAGGGCAACCGCCTCACTCCGAGTGTTGTGGCCTTTAACGACAAGGGTGAAACACTCGTTGGTGACATCGCACGGCGGCAAGCAGTGACGAACCCAACGCGAACAATTTATTCGATTAAGCGATTCATGGGCCGTCGCCACAATGAGGTGGCTAGTGAAGAAAAAATTGTGCCCTATGACGTCGTTGGTGGAGCAGAAGATTACGTCAAAGTAAAGGTTGGCGATAAGGAATTCACGCCACCAGAAATTTCCGCCACGGTGCTGCGATCTCTTAAAGAGTCGGCAGAGAGTTACCTTGGGCACAAGGTCAACAAGGCGGTCATTACAGTTCCGGCATACTTTAATGATGCACAGCGACAGGCCACCAAAGACGCAGGACAGATTTCGGGCCTTGAGGTCATGCGGATTATCAATGAGCCAACTGCGGCTGCATTGGCCTACGGTCTCGAGAGCAAGAGCCAGGAAAAAATTGCTGTCTTTGACCTTGGTGGTGGAACCTTTGACGTGTCCGTGCTTGAAGTGGCTGATGGGGTGTTTCGCGTAATCAGTACTAATGGTGATACGCACCTTGGTGGTGACGACTTCGATCAAACGCTCATCAACCACGTCGCCGACCAGTTCAAGAAAGAACAGGGTATTGATCTGCGGGACGACACCATGGCACTGCAACGACTGCAGGAAGCATGTGAAAAAGCTAAAAAAGAATTGAGTTCCGCACAAAGTAGCGATATTAATCTACCGTTTATTACCGCAGACGCCTCCGGACCAAAGCATCTTCAGATGACGATAACCCGGGCACAGTTTGAGGAAATGTGTGACGGACTCGTTGAGAGATGCCGAGGCCCTGTCCTTCAGGCGCTTAAGGATGCCAAGCTTGACGCGAAAGAAATTGATGAGGTTGTTCTTGTTGGCGGTTCGACACGAATCCCGAAGGTCCAGGAACTTGTAAAGAGTGTGTTTGGCAAGGAACCACACAAGGGTGTGAATCCGGATGAAGTCGTCGCTCTTGGTGCTGCGATCCAGGGCGGTGTATTGGCTGGTGACGTCCAAGACGTGCTTCTGCTCGATGTAACGCCACTGAGTCTAGGTATTGAAACCGAAGGCGGATTATTCACAAAGCTGGTCGAACGAAATACCACAGTGCCAACTGAGCGAAAACAGGTCTTTAGCACGGCAGCCGACAACCAGACGGCAGTAACTGTCAGTGTCTATCAAGGTGAGCGGTCGATGGCAAAAGATAACCGGTTACTTGGTCAGTTTAATTTGGAAGGAATTCCTCCGGCACCTCGCGGTACTCCGCAGATTGAAGTGAAATTTGATATCGATGCAAACGGGATTCTCTCGGTGAATGCCAAAGATCTTGGATCAAATAAGGAACAGTCTGTCACGATCGAGCAATCGAGTGGTCTCAATGAAGAAGAGATTGAGAAGATGCGTAAAGACGCAGAACTGCATGCTGAGGAAGATAAGCAGAAGCAACGTTTGGCTGAAGTACGGAATCGTTCCGAGGCGCTTTGTTTCCAGACAGAAAAGCTCGTGAAAGAAAATGATGAGAAGTTAACGGATGCCGACAAAGCTCCACTTGAGGCAGCGATTGCGAAAGCTCGTGAAACTGCTAAGGGTGAAGATGCTGATGCTATTCAATCAGCGCATGATGCACTCGAGCAGGCTTCTCATGCACTTTCAAAAGTGCTGTACGAATCTCAGGCGGCAGATGCGGCTGGGGGCGATCCGGCAGGTAGTGAGCCAGCTGGTGCAGCAGCAGCTTCGGACGATACGATCGATGCTGAGTTTGAAGTGAAGCAAGACGACGAATAAGCCTTGCAACCGGAGGTGCCGGTCGGGGCGCCTCCGGTTGACTTGTGCAGGGGATGTGCAATCTGGAAAGACTAGTGAGAGCGTTGCTGCGCGCCAAGGCAGTTTGAAAGGAATGATCTGATGGCATTTCGTTTTGATAAATTTACAATTAAGGCACAGGAAGCCGTGCAGCGTGCGGTCGATCTGGCTGCAGACCGTGGCAATCCTCAGACGACGCCCGTGCATCTGTTGTTCGCACTCGTTTCCGAGCAAGAAGGCATCGTGCGTCCTTTGCTTGAAAAGATTGGTGTGGATAGAGGGCATCTCGAACGAATCATCGAAGCGGAACTTTCGCATCTCCCAAAGGTTGCCGGCGGAGCACAGCCGCAGCCTGACCAGGAACTTATTAAGGTTTTCGAAATCGCAACGTCCGAGTCGGGGACCATGAAAGATGATTTTGTGTCGACGGATCATCTGCTCATCGCACTCTCCAAGACATCGTCAAAAGCGCAAAACGTACTGAAACTGGCGGCAGTAACTGAAAAAGAATTGTTAGCTGGCTTGCAGGCAGTGCGTGGCAGTTCACGTGTCACTGATCAGAGTCCGGAAGAGAAGTTTCAAGCACTTGAAAAATACGGAATAGATCTTGTGCAGCGGGCGAGCCAGGGAAAGCTGGATCCAGTTATTGGCCGAGATTCAGAAATTCGTCGGGTTATTCAGGTGTTGTCACGAAGAACGAAGAACAATCCAGTGTTGATTGGTGAGCCAGGTGTCGGAAAAACAGCAATTGCTGAGGGGCTTGCCTTGCGGATTGTGCAGTCCGACGTTCCTGAGACCCTGCGGAATCGTCGGGTCGTCGCCCTCGACCTCGGTGCGCTTATTGCCGGGACAAAATATCGAGGCGAGTTTGAAGATAGGCTCAAGGCAATTTTGCGTGAGGTTGAGTCAGCAGCTGGTGATGTCATTCTTTTTATTGATGAACTCCATACTGTCATTGGCGCGGGTGCTGCTGAAGGTGGGTCTGACGCAGCGAATCTTCTTAAGCCCGCGCTTGCACGCGGTGAACTGCGATGCATTGGCGCAACTACCCTTGATGAATACCGGAAGCATATAGAGAAAGACGCAGCGCTTGAGCGACGATTTCAACCCGTGTTTGTGGGAGAGCCCTCTGTCGATGACACGATAGCGATTTTAAGAGGCCTAAAGCCGCGATATGAAGCTCATCACAAGGGTGTCAAAATTAACGATTCAGCACTCGTGGCTGCTGCTGAATTGTCCCATCGATATATTGCGGACCGGTTTCTGCCGGATAAAGCAATCGATCTAATGGACGAAGCAACCAGCCGTATTGCCATGGAGTTGCAAAGTGTTCCAAGCGAAATAGATGAGGTGCAGCGACGCCTTGTGCAGCTTGAGTTGGCCGGGCGGCAGCTTGCTGAAGAGACGGAGTCGCATGCAAAGGACCGACTTGTCGAGATTGAAGCTGAGGCCGCAGAACTTCGCAGGAAATTAGCAAGTCTTCGTGAACAGTGGGAGGCAGAAAAATCCGGAGTCGGTAGTGCGCAGGAACTGCGACAGAAACTAGAGGAAGCGCAGCTTGCCTTCGACAAAGTGAATTTGCAGGTAAACGAGCGGCAGTCACTCGGTCAGTCGGTCAGTGAGGAAATGTATCAACAGCTCTACGAGCTCGATGTGGTCAAAAAGCAGCTCGCAGACCGTCTCGAACAGGAAGAGGCCGAAAAGGAAGCGGCTGAGAAGGGGTCTTCGGTAGAGGCGAAACCAGCGAAGCGGTTACTCCGTAGGTCGGTTGGTCCCGAAGAGATTGCCGAGGTCGTTAGTTCATGGACAGGTATTCCGGTGACAAGGCTTGTTGAAACAGAGCGGGCAAAACTGCTTGTTCTGGAAGAACGGCTTCATCAGCGTGTGGTTGGTCAGGACGAGGCGGTAGAAGCAGTGAGTAACGCCGTTCGGCGAAGTCGTTCGGGCTTGCAGGACCCCAATCGCCCGATCGGTTCATTTATTTTTCTTGGGCCAACAGGTGTTGGAAAAACAGAGCTATGCAAAGCCTTGGCCGAGGTGCTTTTTGACGACGAGAACGCGATGGTGCGAATCGATATGAGTGAATACATGGAGAAGCACACCGTCGCGAGGTTAATCGGTGCTCCGCCTGGGTATGTTGGCTATGAAGAAGGTGGCCGTCTGACTGAAGCGGTGCGTCGTCGTCCCTACTCGGTTGTGTTACTTGATGAAATTGAAAAGGCGCATCGCGATGTCTTTAACGTATTGCTTCAAGTACTTGATGATGGACGACTCACTGATAGCCTTGGTCACACCGTTGACTTCACCAATACTCTTGTTGTCATGACGAGCAACGTGGGCAGTCAGTTGATTCAGGAGATAACAAAAGAGAAAGGGAGTGACGAAGAAATCCGTGAGGCTGTGCATGAGTCACTTGCA
>JBDOMQ010000100.1:0-3444 GCA_039831725.1 Pirellulales bacterium | reverse complement strand
GTTGTCAATCCGAGTCCGTTCATGTTTTGCCTCCGTACCCCATCCGCAACGCTCGTTGGAAGTTCGCCCGAGATCATGGTTCGTGTTCTGGACAGAAAAGTCACTGTTCGGCCTTTAGCTGGCACTCGGCCACGTGGTGCAACTCCTGAGGAAGATACTGAACTTGCTGACGGACTGCTTGCAGATCCAAAAGAACGCGCTGAGCACGTCATGCTTATTGACCTCGGCCGGAACGATATTGGACGAGTCTCAGAGATCGGATCTGTCGAACTCAATGACATCATGACCATTGAACGGTACAGCCACGTCATGCATATAACAAGCAACGTCAATGGTAAACTACTTCCCGAGGCTTCTGCTTTCGACGCACTCCGAGCGTGCTTACCAGCTGGTACCGTATCTGGAGCACCAAAGATCCGTGCAATGGAGATCATCGATGAACTCGAGCCGAACAAACGAGGCCCATACGCTGGAGCGGTTGGCTACATAGATTTCTGTGGCTCAATGGACACCTGTATCGCACTCCGCACTATTGTTATCACAAAAGGCAATGCTCATGTTCAGTCGGGGGCAGGAATTGTTGCAGACAGTCAACCTGAAAAAGAATTTGATGAGACTCTTAACAAAGCCAAAGGGCTTGTCGTCGCGATCGAGATGACCATTCAACGGCTCAAAGGCGATGATGCCACAAGTGCAGGGAAACAATGATTTCGCTCGAACAAGTTACTGTCCAACGACAGGGCGTCATCGCATTAAATCAATTCACGCACACGATTCACCCCGGGCAATCTGTTGCAGTCATTGGACCCACAGGATCTGGCAAAACCACGCTCCTTGAAGCAATTGCCTCACTTCTGCCCATTCAGTCAGGAAAGGTATCCTTCGCGAACTTCTCGTCAACGACGGACTCGCAGCAAACACAAGAACTCATCGGCTTTGTACCCGACAACGTCACAACATGGCCGATGATACGAGCAGATGAATGCCTGGAATTATTTGCAACGAGCTCTGGACTCCATGGGAAGCAAATTGCTGAAGCAGTAAACCGCACTTTGGAAGAGGTTTCGCTGAGCAACTTGCGAGGACACCGAATCGACACACTTTCTTCTGGCCAAAGCAAGCGATTGCTGATTGCTCGAGCATTGCTTTGCGAGCCCCATATCTTGCTACTCGACAACCCATACACTGGCCTCGATCCTGTTGGCTACCAGATCATTGACCGACTGACGACCAATGCGCAACTCACAGGCCGAATCATTGTTGCTGCTTTCAATGACGCAAATGTCCCAGAAAACTTTACGGACCTGCTTGTTGTAAATGATGGACAGAAAGTAACTTCTGGTCGTTTCCAGCCTGCACTCTTTACTACTGTGAACGAATGGAGAATTCGTCTGAAATGCCCATCTTCTGCAGCACAAGCAGCCAAGACTATCGGCCACCTCACTCATTCCAGCACAGTCATCGATGACGATTTCTTAACCTGCTGTTTACCCACTAACCGTGGTCCAATTGAAGAAGCCGTGGCGGCGCTTATAAAAGCAGGATGTCCGCTTGAGTCCTGCACATATGACCCACCATGGCCGGCTCAGGTATTAAAATCCGTCATTCCGAGCTAATACTGTAAGGGCATACGAGGTCAGTTGAGACGACACGATTCGACAAGTTCGCGGACAAAATCGCCTGCAGCATCCGACATCGACTTTCCTTCTTGAGCCTTTTCTACACAGCGAACAACTGCAGAGCCGACAATCACACCGTCAGCCACTGCAGCGACCTCTCTCGCCTGATCGGCACTTGATATTCCAAAACCTACCAATATCGGCACGTCTGACTCTTCACGTAACCATTGAATACGTTCAACAAGATTTTCTGGCAGGGCAGTCCGCTCTCCCGTCACTCCCGCAACTGAGACACAATAAAGAAATCCTGTCGACCGTCTGGCAATCTCTCTAGCACGCTCCGGCGGCGTTGTAGGCGTGACAAGTCGCACGAGAGCAAGGCCAGCCTGCCGGCACTGTGTGTCCAGTTCATCGGACTCCTCTAACGGCAAGTCCGGAACAACAAACCCTGCTAAGCCACTTGCCTCACCACGTTTTACAAACGCCTCGATACCATTTCGAAATATAAGCGAATAACTAGCCATCGCCAGTACAGGCATCGAGCGTGACCTAGAAAACGCCGCAACGATATCAAACATTTTTGCAAGAGTCATGCCAGCGTTGAGTGCACGGGTGTACGAGGCCTGAATTACCGGTCCATCAGCAATCGGGTCACTATAAGGAACGCCGAGCTCGCAACACGTTGCCCCTGCTGCATAGATCGACTCTAAAATAGCAGATGTTGATTCACTATCTGGATCACCGGCTGTAACAAATGGTGCAACAGCACGCCGTGACTCAGTCTTGCATAAAGCAAACGCATCCTCCAAAAGCTTGATTCCTGTTTTTTTCTTACCGTCTTTGGAAGCCATCTGTTGTCTATTTCTTCTTCTGGAAAATCATGTACCGGAAACGCATCGAATCAAATCGTTCGACATTACTCGTGCCCACGCAGCCTTGCTATCTCAGCAGCATCTTTATCACCACGGCCCGACATGCACACTACGAGGATTTCCTCAGGACGCATCTTGGAAGCAGCATCAACGGCCCACGCCAGGGCATGTGAAGTTTCAAGCGCGGGTAGAACCCCCTCTTGCTGGGCTACCATATCAAAAGCGTCGAGTGCCGCAGCATCGGTCACACTGGTGTAGTCGACACGACCAGAATCTCGCCAGAAACTGTGTTCCGGACCAACTCCTGGATAATCCAGACCCGCAGACACTGAATGGACGTCAGCTGTCTGCCCATCAGCGTCCTGCAATACGTAACTCAGACTGCCATGAAGAATACCCGGTGTTCCATAGCTCAAGGGGGCAGCGTGCTCACCGTCACCACTTGAGCGGCCTCCTGCCTCAACACCAACAAGACGAACATCCGGGTGATCGACGAAAGGATAGAACATGCCGGCTGCATTACTGCCACCACCGACACACGCCACAACAGTATGAGGGAGCCTGCCGAAGAGGCTTTTGCAACAATCTATTGTCTCGCGCCCAATAACTGATTGGAAATCACGAACAATACGTGGAAAAGGATGGGGACCGACAACTGATCCAATGATGTAATGCGTTGTCTCAACAGATGCCATCCAGTCTCGCATTGCTTCGTTTATCGCATCTCGCAACGTACGGGATCCACTTTCTACAGAACGGACCTCGGCACCCATTAATTTCATCGTACGAACGTTCGGGGACTGACGACGAACGTCCTCTGATCCCATATAGACAACGCATTCGAGTCCAAATCGTGCACATGCCGTTGCAGTTGCAACACCGTGCTGGCCTGCTCCAGTCTCAGCAATGATTCGCTGCTTACCCATGCGAATCGCAAGCAGTGCCTGCCCGAG
>JBDOMQ010000273.1:0-16925 GCA_039831725.1 Pirellulales bacterium | reverse complement strand
GAGGGTACCACAAACATTCGAGAGGGCGTGGCAGATGCTGACTTTGTTCTGGTAGCTACTCGGGTGAGTGTTATTGGGGATCAACTAGAAGAAATAGACACATGTGTTCGCCCTGGCACACCTATCACAGATGCTGGCAGCACAAAACAGTCAATTGTTGACCGCTGGGAGCAAAGCCGATCTTCTCGCAAAGGTCGATTTGTTGGGAGCCATCCTCTTGCAGGAAGTCACCAACGTGGCCCACAGGCTGCAGACCCATCACTTTTTGAAGATAAACTGACCGTTCTTACTCCAGTGGAATCTACTCCGAGAAAAGATACAGAGTCCGTCTCCGCTTTTTGGCAACTGATTGGTGCTCAGGTGTGTCACCTTTCACCATCTGAACATGATCGGCTCCTTGCCTCTGCGAGCCATGCACCTCATGTTATTGCTGCTGCACTAGCTACAGCAACACCTCGTGAAGCCCATCGGTTTACTGCTGGAGGCTGGCGAGACACAACCCGAATAGCAGCTGGTGACCCTGACCTGTGGGCTGACATATTGCTCGATAACGCCAAGGCAGTCACTACGCAGATCGAAAACTTCTCGAAGGTATCTGATCAAATTCGGCATGCAATCGAAGAAGGCGACCGGCCCACACTCATCAAATTATTAACTCTCGCTAAGGAAAGCCGTGATGCTCTGGGAAGTTGATGTACACCTCCGACGGAATGATACTACTGCTCAAGACCTTGTTACTGCTGCAAATGAACTCGGTTTTGATATTCACACTGCTCATGCTGCTACTGGTTGGCTCATTGAGGGAGACATGGATCTCGACGAGATCCAAAGAATCGGAGAACGCCTCTTTACAGATCCGGTAACGGAAGTCTGCAGGGTTGCAAAAGTCGGAGAAGCAGAATTAGTTTCAGCGCCCCCTGGAGCACAAGAAGCTGACAATCTCATTTTCCATGTTCTGCCCAAACCAGGTGTAACGGATCCCGCCGCAGAAAGTGCTAAAGAAGCGATGGCACTGCTTGGAGTCAACGCAACGGCAATTCGCAGTCTTAAGAAATACTGGGTATCCGCGAAATGTATGACATCAGAACAAGTTGCAGAAACTGCCTGGAAACGACTTGCCAGTGAAGCTATTCATGAAGTTGTTGTAGGCCCACTAACGCTTTCCAGGCTGAGTGGCGGCAGCAGGTGGGAACTGAAGCGAGAGCAAGTGAAACTCAATGGACTGAATGATTCCGAACTTGAAGAACTTAGTCGCCGGCAGTGCCTTGCTCTTACGGCAAAGGAATTGCATGCGGTACGAGAACACTTCAATAGCCTCGGCCGAGAACCGTTCGAGATCGAACTCGAAACAATCGCCCAGACATGGAGTGAGCATTGTTGCCACAAAACTCTTGGGAGTCCCGTAGACCATACTGGACCCGACGGCGAGTCTCATTATGACAATCTACTAAAAGAAACGGTTTTTGCATCAACAGAAATCGTCCGAAAGAAGCTTGGGCCAGATGACTGGTGTGTCAGTGTCTTCCGAGATAATTCCGGGGTTGTTCGCTTTGATGGTGATCACGACATCTGCGTCAAAGTCGAAACCCATAATCACCCTTCTGCTATTGAACCATACGGAGGTGCTGCGACTGGTCTTGGTGGTGTGATCCGGGATGTGCTAGGCACAGGACACGGTGCAAAGCCACTTGCAAATCTAGATGTCTTCTGTGTGGCACCGTTGGACACACCAGCGAAAACAATTCCGCCTGGGATTATTCCACCAAAAAAACTACTCCATGGAGTTGTCGCCGGTGTACGAGATTACGGCAACCGAATGGGTATCCCAACCATTGCTGGGGCAGTAGCATTTCACCCGGGCTACCTTGGGAATCCGCTTGTTTTTTGCGGCACAGTGGGAATCATGCCTCGTGATTCTGCAGATGGCCGAGTTGAACCTGGTGATCTCGTGGTTGTTGCCGGTGGCAGAACAGGCCGTGACGGTATTCACGGCGCAACGTTCTCCAGCATCGAGCTTTCAAGTGAAAGTGAAAACCAATCGGGAGGATCCGTACAGATCGGTCATGCTATTCACGAAAAAACGGTCACCGATTTCGTATTAGCTGCATCGGAAGAACATCTATTTCATGCCATTACTGACTGCGGCGCGGGAGGGTTGTCGAGTGCCGTCGGAGAAATGGGATCTGAATTAGGTGCTGAGGTGGACCTGGACAAAGCGCCCTTAAAGTACGATGGTCTTTCAGCCACCGAGGTGTGGATTTCTGAGGCACAGGAGCGAATGGTACTTGCTGTCTCTCCTTCAGAATGGCCACGTCTCGCAGAAATTGCCCGACTCGAAGGTGTTGAAGCAACACCTATCGGTACATTTACTGGAAATGGTCAACTGACACTTCGGTGGAACGGTGAACTTGTTGGTGAACTCAATTGTCATTTTCTTCATGAGGGCCGGCCACGAGAGCGACTGCAATCCAAATTTACACCCCCACAGAACCTTCCTGTTCGCTGGTCGCTAGACGATGGAAACTTTGAAACTGTACTACTTGAACTACTTCGGTCCGAAGATGTAGCTAGTAAGGAATGGATCATTCGGCAGTACGATCATGAAGTTCAAGGAAAAAGTGTTCTCAAGCCATTGCTGGGACCAATGGGTGGACCGGCTGATGCTACGGTGATACGCGGAGTGTTGGGCCGACCACGAGGCATCCTGATAGGCATCGGCCTGAGGCATCACCTTGGAACCATCAATCCATTTGAGATGGCTGTTGGGGGGATTGTGGAGGCTGTTTCAAACTGCATAGCATCAGGGGCTGATCCAGAGCGAATTGCGTTACTTGATAATTTCTGCTGGGGTGACTGCCGGCGACCAGATTCACTTGGAACGCTCGTGGAAGCATGTCGTGGTTGCTATGAGGCAGCAGTGACGCTCAGAGCTCCATTCGTAAGCGGTAAAGACAGCCTCAACAATGTCTTCACGTGGAAAGACGATGCAGGCGTCATCAAAGAGCAATCAATACCACCTACTTTACTTGCCACAGCAATCGGTCAGATAAATGATGTGGGGATGTGCATCTCATCAGATTTTAAACGAGCAAGCAATCGAATTGCTATTATTGGGATTTCAACAACGGAACTTGGTGGCAGTCAACTTGCTGTTATCGGACGTATAACCGGAGGTGATATCCCCAAAGTAAATTTCAAGAACTGCGAGGAGGCTTTCAAGAGCATCTACGGTCTAAACCAGCAGCGACTCATAGCGTCATGTCACGACCTATCTGATGGAGGGCTTGGGGTAGCTCTCGCTGAAATGGCTATCGGTGGTGGTTTAGGCGCGGACATCGACCTAGAAAAGGTACC
This sequence comes from Pirellulales bacterium, assembly GCA_039831725.1. Lineage (GTDB taxonomy): Bacteria > Planctomycetota > Planctomycetia > Pirellulales > UBA1268 > UBA1268. The sequence goes on along the minus strand of JBDOMQ010000273.1, from coordinate 13,571 downwards.
ACTCCGTGATGCTGGCAACTTGGCAAAACATGATGACCTCATGAGTTTATTACGCGTTGCCTGCGCTGAGACTCCAGGCCGATTCTTAATTGAAGTCAAGGAAGAGGACACCACTGAAGTCGAGGAAATACTTCGCGGGAGTACGTGGTCATGGATCGGAACTGTCACCAATGACAGCCTGCTAACAGTTCGCTGTGGTGAAAATTCAATCGTTGCTCAGACATCAATTAATAAACTTGCAACTGCCTGGCGAGAGCCCAGCACTGCTCAAACACACGGCGTTTCTTAAGGAATATTTGTATGCTTTCCCCTCGTGCTCTCATTCTTCGTGGTCCTGGTACGAATTGTGACCAAGAAACTGCTTATGCCTTTGAGCGTGCTGGCGGTCATACGAAATGTATCCATGTTCAGGCACTCGCTCAGTCCCCTTCTCTTCTAGATGATTTCCAAATTTTCTGTATCCCAGGTGGGTTTTCTTATGGTGATGATATTGCCAGCGGACGAATCCTAGCACTTGAATTGACCGAACGTCTTGGTGATACACTCCGCCGCTTTCACGAGAGAGGAGGACTTATACTCGGAATTTGCAACGGTTTTCAGGTGCTCTTGCAAACGGGACTCCTCGCCACCGAGTGTAACTCTGGCCAACAAGCCGCCACGCTTGCACGAAATACCTCAGGGAGATTTGTCGACTGTTGGGTGCAACTACAAGCAACCCCAGGGAACTGTGTCTTTCTTCGTGGACTGGACCGCTTTGAATTGCCTGTTGCCCATGCCGAGGGGCGATTCACCACTGTAGACAACACCTTTTTCCAACAACTCGACGCCCGTGGTCAATTCGTGCTTCGCTATACCAACGACAGAGCTGGACAACAGACCAACCCGAATGGCTCCGAGGAAAACATAGCTGGTATGTGCGATACAACTGGCCGAATCTTTGGCCTCATGCCACATCCAGAACGCTTTATTGAAGCGACACAGCACCCTGCTTGGGCGGGCCGACTTGACCCTCAAGCTGATGGCGCAGGCTTGACATTTTTTCGCAATGCCCTGCGAGTAATAGGAAAAGATTTAGGTTGACCTGGAACATCTATTCTTCCTACTCTCTTCTCCCCAACCGGTTCTTTCCTCAATCTCTTGCTGTCGGGCACGTCATGGATACTCGGAGTCATACTTCCGTTGTCTATCTGCAACTTCTGACAACTTTCGTATTGATATTTTTAGTTGCCAGTGGTTGCCAAACACCGTTCGTCAATAGTTTTCTCACAACAGTATCAACTGAAGATCTTGAGGAGCAATTGAGTGGTGTTTCGGACCTGTCGGCTTCCAGTAGTCATCTTGAAACTATTCCCCTCGAGTTCACCTTCTTACGTTACGCTGAAGAAGATATCGAAATGAGTGATGAACTATGGCAAGTTATTGATGAACAATGTTTACCAACAAGCCTCCGTCATCGACTCAATGGAAATGGTATACGTGCTGGTGTCATCCGTGGCGAAATTCCCGCCGCACTATCTAAACGCTTTTCTAGTACCTTTGACACCACTCAAGGTGAGGCTGACGACAGTCCTCTAGCGACTGACAGAACAGTTGTAAAACGCGTAATTCAAACACTTCCTGGTCGCACAAATGAAATTGTTTCAACTCCTCGACTTGAAGAATTAATCCTCTTAGAACATGACAGTCGATCAACTGTCGATACAGTGTCGGGTCAAACCTACAGAGATGCTAGCGCGATATTTGATGTCCGTGCGACACCATCCGCTGATGGAGGAATTGAGATCGAACTCATTCCACTTATTCGTCATGGTCCTATTGAACGCAACTGGACTGGAGATGACGGGGCCTTTCGTCTCGAAGCAGGCCAACGCAAAACGCTCATGAATAAGCTGGAATTAAAACTGCACCTGCCGGCGGACGGCACACTCGTTCTCTCATCTGTTGGCCCTCCCTCATCCGGACTGGGCGACGCTTTCTTTCGTGACCCTCAAGGTCGACATGAAGGACGCAGGCTTCTAGCCATACGATCGATGACAAGAACAGTTGACCCAATGTTCTCTGAAGATTCGGTGATCCACCCTCGAGACTGACAAAATGGGCAAGTCTGGAGGTCCAACGGGCTTTCCTTCTGGTGAATTGGTTCGAACGTGACATTTATGCCGATACCAATCACGTAGGGAGTGGTTATTTCGTCAATCAACGACCCGTACGAGATCTGTCTCTCTGGTTGTCACTGTATTCCAAGAGTCAAGAGTTCTGGTAAACGAAAACTCTTCTGGCCCACAAGGCAAAGTAATGAGTAGCAACAGCACAAATAAATCCAAGACTACAACGCTTCAACGACCGAAAGCGAGTACCGTTTTTGCTGCTGCTTTTCTTGCAGGTGCAGCTGCTGCAGTTGGTGTAAACCGTGCTTTGGATGTCCACATGGCTCAAAACGTACCTCAGGTAGAAAGCGAATCGATTTTTGTTGCTCTTCGATCCCTACCGAAAGGTTCGCCCGTCACGATTTATGACGTAGCCCTCCGTGATTGGCCAGTCGCTATGCTTCCAGCCACCGCCCTGCGGTCTGACTCAAAGTTTGACGGAGTAGTACTTCGCCACCCACTCCGTGAAGGCCAGCCCATTCTTTCTCTTCAAATTGCCAAGACTTCTCCTGAACCACAGCATCAGATTGCAGCTGTAACGCAAGCAGCACAGAGAATAAATCAACCACAAAGAACATCTGCTCCCGCTTTTATTCCCTATGATGCTGCGCCGCCAATACCAGCGACACTAGCATCTGCACAAAAGCCAATGGCAGAACATGCTGCAAAAAATTTAAAGCCCCAGGTGCCGACAACAAAACAACCAGAGCCTGACAGTGAATCAAAGGTTGAAGAAGAAACTTCTGTGGAAGCATTTGTATCAGTCGAATCAACTCCGGCCCCAGCACAAGCAAAAAGCATTCAAGTTACACTTCCTGACCAAGTTCAAAAACAAGAACGTGATACTACAGGAGATGATCTTGTACTCTCCGAATCACCAGTTTCAGATAAACCAGACCACACAGAGCCACTCCAGCAAGAGATGCCCGCTGCTTCCGAAGAAATAGCTCTGGAATCTAATGAAGTGGTCGAAGAAAATAGCGACGGCATTGAAAATCCAGAAGAAAGTATTCCTGCTGAAACGACAAAAGAGCAACTTGCTTCAACAACCGACATTCAGCCTCAGAACAATCCCTTGACTCAAGCAGCTGAGATTGATGATGACAATGTCGCAGTCATAACAACAGAAGCAAACTCTTCTCAGATAAAGGATGAGGAAGAAAAACCTGTCATACAAGAAACTACACCTGAACAGATACTCGTAACGACAACAGATGCCGCTGCTTCTCAACAACCTGATATGGTTTCAGCAAGTGTGGATAATAAGAATTCTTTAGACACACCGCCTTCGAAGAAGCCGACATTGGCTCCACCATCGGTAGAACCTGTAGATATAACCCAGTCAATTCTTGCTGAAGCAGAGACTCGAAAGACCGCCCCACAAGAAGCCTCTCAGGGGACTGCTGTCGCTGCCTTACCACCAAAGCTTGCACCAACAATTGCACCGAACACATCTCACGAGGGACGATCAGCAGCAGCGAAGACAAGCCCGCAGACAATGAGATACCTCGTTGTTCCAGAGCGGATCGCAGTTCAGGTTGATCACGCTTTCACTAGTCCACAACAAGTGGAACCACCTACTCGTCCAGCCAAAGCTGCAGCCCGTACTCAAGGTAATAAGGTGAAGCCACTTCCAAAGACAACAGCGGCACGAACGAAAACATCTCAACAGACTGTCCTTAAAAACCGCCCAGAACCAAAAGCAGTTCTTCCATTGCAGGCCACAGCAGGAAATGCGCCTCGCTCGAGCGGGAACTCAGAGAGAGAAAGTTCGAGTCAAGTAGCTGCTCGTGAATCAAGTAAAGAGACTTCAAAAGAGCCGCTCCTACGGTCATTTTTTCCAAAGATTTCAGCCGGCCTTAGTGCCGTAGGACAGGAGTGGCGAGAATTTCGAGATGGCACGGAAACCTCGAAAGACACTCCAAACAGCAGGCAAGCAAAGCAAAATGGGCCAAGCCAGCAGCGATCTGCCTCGCGCCCTCAACAATCAAGATAACTGGGTGGACTATCTTTTATCGGTATGAGCGGACGAGTCCGGAAATTCCGATAATTCCACAGACAGCTCCAACTCCGCTTAGGAATAGAAGGACCCAGGAAGCCCCCTGCTTCAGATATGTCTGCTGAGCATATTGTTTTTCAACGATCCATTGGGGACGCTCTACGGCTGCAGTTGAGAAGTGGTTTTTCCACATATCATAAATCTCCGCATTCGTTTTTTGCGTGATCTGCTCACGAATGGCCGCAGTTTGGACCGGCGATTGAGTGGGTAAACGAAACCACACACCAGCTGCCATAAAAACGAAACAGCACACGAATCCAAGCAGAACAAGGCCCTTCGAGCTATTCCACGCTGGTTGACCACCACTGTCAGATTTTTCAACCAGTGGAAGCCTTGATAACTCACCGAATTTGGGTACCGCAAGGCGATTACCGCACCCACTACATACAATCTCACCGCCAGCTTGCCCAGCACGAACAGGCACCATTTCACCACACTGACAGGTTAATTGATATTCTTTCACGGTTGAGAAACCTTTGAATTCGCCCGAAGATTCACCACTGCCCTACTGTTTTACCATCGCTCGTCGCACGACCGCTACTTTGTGCGCGGTTTGCCATGAGAAATACTCGCTTTTCAACCCTCGGGACTGCATAATCAGTTGTCTAAGGTGTCAATCAGACCTCGAAAAACCTGTCTTGGCAACCCTTCACTTCCCTTATTCGAGAACACCGAGTCGTTCACCAGAAAGATGAATAGGCCGGTGAGAAACAACACTTTGAACGAACCACTTCCCTTCAGATATTGTTTTGATGCTTGATTTAGCCGCGAAACTGCCTTTCTTTTGCCCTATCCACCTAACTCTTCCAATATCCAAAAATTTGAGTTTTTTTCACCACTGGACTTGTCAGCGACTTGAATCACACTGTCCACCACGCGAATGATGTTCAGGGAAGTTCAAAACAAATGACACTCCCACCAGAAAAAGCTCTGAAACCCACGCTCAACAAGACAAAATGTTCCCTGTAAACCTGCTGATTTTGACCTTACTACACGACTATTTACCTCCCTCCGATTATTGTTCCTTTCGCCGTTTTATTCCCATTAGCCCACTCATTCCATCCGTTTCTTGAGCTGCCGTCTGGTATCTCGTGAAATGACAACTAGGATTTGGTTACTTTCCGTTGTTCCGTTGTTGGAAATTAAAGGAGTTCTGACTTGTACGATTCGCTCTTGGACGAACTTGAAGATGATGTTGTTGCCCGCCCTAGAGAGGTTGAGGAACTTGGTGATAAGGTTGCTGAGGCCGAAGAAGCCGAAGCAATACTTGACCATGGTGCTGCAGACACGGATTTAAGTACCCCAGACGATGGCAATCAAATTGGCGCATCTGGCCAATCCTCTTCACCGGCCAAGATCAGCGGAGCAGCTGATGAAAATGAGGCAGAGGATGGACTTGCAGAACAAATAGAAAATTGGTCAGACGATCCAGTTCGCATGTATCTGACACAGATGGGTGAAATACCTCTTCTAACCAGAGCTCAGGAAATCTATCTTGCTCGACAGATTGAAACGACTCGAGCACAGTTTCGTGCAAAACTTTTGGAATGCGAATATGTCTGCCTGAATGCCTACAAGGTGCTCAGTCGTGTCCACCGAGGTGAACTTCCTTTCGACCGCACGGTACAAGTTTCTGTAACTGATCGCTTGGAAAAAGAACAAATTCTTGGACGCCTCCCACACAATCTTCAGACTCTTGAAGTATTGATCGGTCAGAATAAGGCCGATTACCGTATAGCACTTTCAAAACGTGCCCGGACAACTGAACGACGGAAAGCATGGAGTCGTTTAGGACGTCGACGCAAGCGCTGTGTACGGTTGATTGAAGAACTTGGCCTGCGTACCCAGCGAATAGAGACCATGATTCCAACTCTCAACGGATTCATTCGTCGCCTGAGAGAACTCAAAATCAAAATAGATGCCCACAAAAGAACCAAACAGCCAGCATCGAATAGGCAAAACCTTGTCGACGAATATCGAGCAATTCTGAAAGCATGTCAGGAAACTCCACGTAGCCTAAAGAGACGTATGAAGGAGATAAATGAGATATTTGCTCGTTACCAACGTGCGAAAAGAGGGCTCTCCGAGGGTAACCTGCGACTTGTTGTATCCATAGCCAAAAAATATCGGAATCGTGGCCTTTCGTTTCTGGACCTAATTCAGGAAGGAAACGCAGGCTTAATGCGTGCCGTCGACAAGTTTGAGTACCGGCGTGGGTTCAAGTTCTGCACATACGCCACGTGGTGGATTCGACAGGCAATTACGCGGGCAGTCGCAGACCAGAGCCGTACTATTCGAATTCCTGTCCATATGGTTGAGACAATGAGCCGCGTCCGAAATGTGGCTCGTCAACTTCTGCAGGAGTATGGTCGCGAACCAACCATCGAAGAAATAGCCGCTCGGGCCGGAACTCCAGTTGATGAGACTCGTCGTGTAACAGCAATGAGTCGTTACCCGATTAGTCTGGACCGCCCTGTTGGTAACAGCGAAGACAGTCACTTCGGCGACCTGCTTCCTGACACTGGTGCAGAGAACCCTGCTGTTGGTGCTGCCCAGGAAATGCTTCGCAATCGCATCTCAAAAGTCCTCAAAAGTCTTTCGTATCGTGAGCGAGAAATCATTAAACTCCGATACGGTCTCGGTGATGGCTATAGCTACACGCTCGAAGAAGTTGGTCATATTTTCAAGGTAACGCGAGAGCGCATCCGCCAAATCGAAGCGAAGGCAGTTCGCAAGCTTCAAGCACCTGCTCGAAGCGAAGAACTCTCGGGATTCATAGACTAAATACTGCTTGTGTATACCACTGGCATCCTGGCGAAAGGGTTCCATGATATATCACGGCATCGCTAGCAAGAATTCTTTTTACTAGTCGCTTGTCTTTGCATGGGATCACAACAGTGCTTGGAATAGTCGGATTTGTGATGCACGAGCCTGTTCAACGACTCTTCAAAACTCTTGCACTAATGGCTGGAGTCATCTCAATAGCAGATGGTCCTCGACTTGCTTTAGCGAATTCCAATGAATCAATTACAAGTGAGTCTGAACGGTCGACGAAGGACAAACAAGAAGCACTCGATCAAATCTGTGAGGCAATGGTTGAGAGCGGTTACTTCTCTGGCACGGTCCTCGTTGCTGAAGATAGCCAGGTGATTTACAGAAAAGCATTTGGACTGGCGAATCGAGAATGGAAAATACGGAACTCAATTGAGACAAAATTTCGTCTTGCATCTGTTAGCAAACAGTTCTGCAGTATGATTATCATGCAGCTTGTTCAGGATGGAAAACTGGAACTGACCGACTCAATTACAACCCATCTTCCCTCTTATCGGCAAGATAATGGAGAGCGAATCACTCTCCATCATCTGTTAGCACATCAGTCCGGGATTCCTGATTTCACAAGTTCCTTTGACTATCGCAACACAACTGCTCGTCTTTTGTTTGAAAAAGACGATTTCATCAAGCGATTCTGTAGTGGTGATCTTACACATAACCCTGGAGACCTCTACAGCTACAGCAACGCCGGATATATCATTCTTGGCCGCATTATTGAAAAAGTAACAAAAAAGTCTTACGAACAGAATGTTCGTGATCGAATTACACAACCACTCGGCATGATAAATACTGGACATGATGATCCGAACCAAATACTCAGCAAACGAGCTTCAGGATATACGCACGGACCCTTTCGAATTCAAAATGCACCTTATATAGAAATGAAACCCGCCCCTGGTGCAGCAGGTGCTATCTATTCCACCGTTGATGATTTGTTTATCTGGGATTGCGGTCTCCGCTCGGACAGACTTCTTAAGAAAAACCTCCGTGAGTTGATGTTCACGCCAAATACATCAGTTCCTGAATCTCAGGCCGCTGGTGGACGACAGCACAGTAACTATGGTTACGGCTGGCGGATTTATAACGTCATACATCCAACGACTCAGAAAAAAACTCGCGTTATAAATCATGGTGGCGCGATAAATGGCTTCCGAGCATTTGTAAATAGAATACCCAGCAGAAATGCTTTCATAGCGATTTTATGCAACCAAGGTGATCCGCCTGGTTCAAACACTGTTTGGCTAACATTAAATCGAATGAACACTGAGTTCATTCATGTTATCACAGAGCAGCCTTATACGATCCCTCAGGCTCCGCCACGTTCACAGGACCAGCGACTCCACCAACTCGTTTGCAGTAAGGGAGTTGATGCTGCAATTTCGTGGTTCAAAGAAAAAGGTAAAAAAAACCCTTGGGGTGGATCACTTACAACTGTTGCAAGCGAGCTGATCCGTTCCGGAAAATATAAAGAGGCAATACGTTTATACGAATATGACATTCTTCAAACGCCGAACAAAGTATGGCTTTACCGTCAACTTGCCGAAACATACATTCAGATCGAGCAGTTCGAAAAAGCGGCCGATATAGTAGATCAGGCGTTGAAAGTCAGGCCAGATGATGAACGTTTAATCGACCTTCAAAATGAGATCCGTCGTAATTTGTCCCAGCAGGGTCTGCATCCGTGACGGTTGTACACTGAGAATTGCAGGTTACGTTATATTGGTTCAATCAAAAACCAAGATGGAGTTTTCAATGTTTCGTCTACTTGCCACTTTTTCATTCGCTATTACTACAGGGCTTGTGTTGGCTGCTGAACCTATTTCATTTCCAAAAACAACCATTGATATTGGAATGGTGGTAAGCGACCTTGATGCCTCTGTTGCATTTTATACTAAGGGCATCGGCTTTCAGCAGGCAGATGGTTTTCAGGTAGATTCTGAACTCGCCCAAGCCGCAGGACTCACTGACAACAAGCCACTTGATGTCCGAGTACTTGTTTTAGGAAACGATAAAGCAGCAACGAAACTAAAGTTGATGCAAATTGCTGGAACATCACCACGATCCGGTGACACTGACTTCATTCACTCCCACACTGGATTTCGCTATATGACGATCATTGTTGCAGACACATCGTTATCACTCAGCCGCCTGAAAAAGCTTGGCGTAGAACCTCTTGCTAAGTCTCCAGTCACTCTTCCTAAGAATCTTGTTCCCGGAATGTCTCTGACGTGCGTGAAAGATCCAGATGGAAATATTGTCGAACTCATAGGCCCAACACCTGAGTGATAACAAACGATGGTTATCGTGCTGGAATAACTTCAGCGCGTTCGAGCCAAACCAGAACTTGTTGAGCGAGTACTTGGGGATCATTTACCGCAGATTCAACAGTAATTTCTGCTTTTTCTGGCTCTTCGTATGGGTCGTCGATACCAGTAAATCCCTTAATTTCACCAGCACGAGCTCTTTTGTAGAGCCCTTTTGGATCACGACTCTCGCAAATTTCCAAGGGCGCTTTGACATATACCTCAACAAAGTCTGCCTCTGGCAACATTTTCCGTACGGCTTCACGATCACTACGATAGGGGCTAATAAATGCCGTGAGCGTAATGATTCCAGCCTGAGTAAAGAGTTCTGCAACTGCTCCAACCCGACGAATATTTTCCTTGCGGTCTTCTGAACCAAAGCCAAGGCCAAATCGCCTTGCGAAAGGCTGGCCGTGAATTGTTTCAAGTAGACTGGGAGAAGCATTCAAACCATGACGGACATTGTCTCCATCGAGGATAAAACTACGATGTCCACGAGCATGCAACTGCTTGTCGACTTCATTTGCAAGGGTACTTTTGCCAGATCCCGATAACCCAGTAAACCAAATGACACAGCCCCGGTGGCCCGCACTACTTTCACGTTGATCCCGACTGATTGTGGCTGTATGCCATCGAACATCAACCTCCTCTGTACCTTGATCCTGTCTGCCGCTAGGGCCTTCTACTGGCTTACTCAATCTATGTCCTCACCTGCTATCTCAGTACATCTACTAAAATTCGTTGCCTACCAGCCTCCGAGCACGACAACCTTCCGAAATTGACCAGCCGATCCATCCGGTTTGATCCGTTCGATAACCACAGATATTTCTTCACCTGGTCTATGTTCACCGATAATCCGTGTACAGGCTCCAAAGTCACTAATTGCCGTTCCATTAATTTCTGTAATTACATCTTGCGGCAACAATCCTGCTTTCTCTGCCGAAGAACCTGGCTGAATGCCTGCAATGACGCATTGGCCCTGTAAAGGCATTCCGGCAATACCTAACTTACCACCTTTTCGGATATCGATTTCGGTCTCTTTAAGCCGTTGCCTTAGTTGCTTAACCGCAGCGTCTGAAAGACCAACACCATACAAATCCAGACGCTCAATACCTCGTAGCCTCCCGAGGGTTACAGCATCTTTCTCTGTAAGTTGAAAGCCAAATAAACTGACGTGAACAACTTTTTGAAGCCGTGTCACCAATTTCAATGAACGACTGTCGCCCTTCCAGTCTTCGGTAATTTCTAATCGCAATCCGGAAAGACCAGTATCGCTAAATAGTGCTCCCAGTTCCTCAAGTTTTTTTCGGGCCGAAACAGCTTGAGCTGCATCAAAAAAATCAAGAGCTACTTCAGCCTGTTGGGCCACCGCTAAGTTGCCTTGCTCTGCGATTGATTCAAGAGCAGCTTCAGCTTTATTCGATAACTGAGAATCATCCTGTCGAAGCATTGCTCGAAGAGCATCGACTGCTCGTGCAGCAACCTCAGAGTCGTTACCTTGAGCTGCATGAACCAACTGATCAACAGCTATAATACCCATTGCGGCGAGCTGACTTGAAGCGGATTCTCGATCAGCATATTGATCTGCACCAAGTTGATCTATTGCTCGAGACACACGTTCATTTTGTTCGGCACCGTCAACCGCCTGCAGAACCAGCACTGTCAATAAAACAAGCACGACTTGGGGAGCTAATCGGTACATGCAATCGTTCCACTCGTCAAAAAACACCTATGAGGCAAATACGCTTGTCCAGAGCCTCCTCAACTATATCACTTTAATTTAAGCAAAATCTTGACCCGTTCTGGCAGGGTACACTTCAGCACAGCTAATTGACGCTAACAAGGCCACCTGCATTCGATGAATTTACCAGTTATTCAACCAAATACGCCAGCAACTCCCCCCCTGCCAATGCACCCAAAAGAGGTCATTGCCAGGGGGTGGGATAGCGTCGACATCGTTTTTGTTACAGGGGACGCCTACGTAGATCACCCTAGCTTTGCCAATGGTCTCCTTGCCAGACTCTTGGAATCAGAGGGGTTTCGTATTGCCGTACTCGCTCAGCCAAACTGGCAAAATTGCAACGACTGGAGAAAGTTTGGTCGACCGAATCTCTTCTTTGCCGTCTCTGCTGGCAACATGGACTCCATGATTAATCACTACACGGCAAACCGAAAGGTCCGTAATGATGACGCCTATTCACCAGATGGTAAAATTGGGCTTCGCCCAGACAGGGCAACCTTAGCGTATTGTCAACGTTCACGAGAGGCCTTCCCCGGTGTTCCAATTGTTGCCGGTGGAGTGGAAGCAAGCCTAAGACGTATCGCTCATTACGACTACTGGAGCGACACAGTGCGTCGCTCAATTATCCTCGATTCAAAAGCCGACCTGCTCGCCTTTGGCATGGGTGAACGAACAATACTCGATATAGCAAAGGGTTTTGCTGCCGGAAAAACAGTGCAAGAGATGAGAGCACTCCGAGGAGTTGCCTATCGTCTTGGAGCAAGTGAGTCATTTTCTATCGATGATAGCACTCGTGAACTTCCAGCGTATGAAGTGACAAAAGTTGACCATGACGCATTTTGTGAAATGACTCGAATAAGTCACCTTGAGACAAATCCTCACAATGCCAAAAGACTTGTGCAGAGACATGGGCGAGAAGCAGTCGTCATTAATCCGCCGGCTTTACCGCTTGAAGAACATGAAATGGATCGTGTCTACTCGCTACCATTCACCCGTCAGCCTCATCCACAATATGGCTCACAACGGATTCCAGCATTTGAAGTGGTTGAAAACAGTATTCAAATCATGCGAGGTTGCTTTGGGGGTTGTACATTTTGTTCCATAACAGCCCATGAAGGTCGAATTATTCAGAGCCGTTCAAAGCAGTCAATTCTTACTGAGGTGAAACAACTCGCAAACCAACCCAACTTCAAAGGCACAGTTTCTGACATTGGTGGCCCAACAGCCAACATGTACAAGATGCGTTGCATTCGACCAGAGGTCGAGGCAAAGTGCCGCAGACTATCGTGCGTCCACCCTACAGTTTGTAAACTTCTCGGAACTGATCATGGGCCGCTTAAGGAAGTCATGCGGGAAACCCGATCCATTCCTGGCGTAAAACGGGTACTCGTCGCTAGCGGTGTTCGGATGGATTTAGCACGTCGTGATCCTGAGTATCTGCGAGAATTGGCTGAACACCATGTTGGAGGGCATCTAAAAGTTGCACCGGAGCACACAGATCCGGATGTACTTAACCTCATGAAAAAGCCTCCGGCAACGGATTATGTTGAGTTTGACAAGGCTTTTCGTGCAGCAAGTCGTCGAGTAGGGAAACGGCAATTTACAGTGCCTTACTTTATTGCAAGTCATCCTGGAAGTGGACTGGATGAAATGATTGATTTGGCACTTTTTTTGAAGAGGAATGGGTACAGACCTGATCAGGTCCAGGACTTCATACCCAGTCCTTTTGACATTGCGGCCTGCATGTATCATACCGGCCGTGATCCAATGACGGGAAAACCAGTAACTGTTACCAAAGGCCTTCGAAATCGTAGAATGCAGAAAGCGTTACTTCAGTTTTTTAAACCAGAGAATTACTTTGAGGTACGAAAAGCACTTGAACACGTTGGGAGACAGGATCTGATTGGTTCTGGCTGTGACAGTTTGATCCCAGATCGACCACCACAAGAGGCACTCAACAAAAAAAGACGAGAGGCCAACCGATCATTTTCAGAACAAAAGTCTGGAGACCATATTCGTGGCCTAAAAAAAACAAAGAAAAAACAACGTGCCAGAGTGTCTAGGTCACACAAAACTGTTGGATACAGGCCTAAGCGATCAGGAAACGAATAGATTCTTCTACTATTTGATCTATTCATCAAAATAACTTGATCTCCCCCCGTCATCTGAATAGATATAAATAGTTAGCTTGGGCAGTCCGTAACCTAAAATGTATGAAGTGAGGAAACTCAATTGACACGATTTGTATCACTCACTCTTGTAGCGGTGGTGGCCCTTAGCACCCTTACAATCGTTCGTTCGGCAGTGGCAATCAGTCCTCGAAATCCGTACCGAACGTTTAATTTAAGTGGCGTAAACTATGGTTCAATGCGTTGGGAACGTACACATCGCCAAGGACGAAGTGGCTGGCCGAAGAATAGGTCTGCTCGCCGACCTCAGACACGTGCCAACCGAACAACGGTGATTGGCGGCATTCCCACTGGCGTCTT
>JBDOMQ010000318.1:0-3479 GCA_039831725.1 Pirellulales bacterium | reverse complement strand
TCTCCAATCGCCGAGTTGACGCGGATTCGCAGGTGACATGAGCCAGCCGATCATCGCCCCGTCACCTTTCGAGGCAACTACCACGTCGATTCCTCCTTTTCCGTCTATCTGCATTGGCAAAGCGTACATCCAGGATTGCTTCTCGCAGGCTGGAATCCTCTCGGTTTGCCAGGCCTTCGAGTCGAGGTAACGGTTCTTTTCCGTGGGTGCCCAATGAGCGAACACTGCACGTGTATTTCCTTCGCACGAACTCACCAGGTCGATGCTCCCGTCACCATCCAAGTCGGCGAAGACTGCGTCCTCGGCCGATTTAACGTTACCAACCGTCACCGCGGGCCAGATCTGATCTGCACGCTTGTGTCCGGGGTGGAGGTAGGCGCGCACCACATTGCCTTGTTCCCACGGGGTGGCAATGTCCATCAGCCCATCTTCGTTGACATCCATCAATCGGACGCCATCGGCACCGCGAGAACTGTCGTCTATTGTGTACCGTTGCCAGGCTTCATCAGCACATGCGAAGAGCGTCAGCGATGCCGATAGAGTGATACACCAGAGCCAGCAGGCAGAAAAACGGGTCTTCGATTTCATCACGTTCGTGTTGTGATTCAATTCCTGAAGACCTTTGATTTGGCACATGGAACTGCGCATTCGTTTTCTAGCGAGGTTCAATCGCATAGCTCGACATATTTGCGGTACGCGGCTTCGATATCGATCTCCGCGTCAGGTTTCATATCGTAGATCCAGACGCCGAAACGCAGGTTCAATGATTCGCCTGGCTTGACGACGAGCTTACTTTCCTCGCCTTTGTGCATCGCTTTGCGTCCAAAGGGATTCGCGGCCATAAATCCATAGTCGCGGGCATGCATCCACGAGGGGCGAAAGTTTTCGGGATGACAGAGAAGAGACATCCCGACTGTTTGTTCGTCGATTGTTCCTCGATAGTCGCACCAACGTGCTGCGTTGCTCCAGATTCGTTTTGCTTTTTTTCGTCCTTCGGAGTCTTGGAGAAGTCCACCGTTCTTCTCGGCGATTGGTGTCGCCAGACGAACACCCAGCCCCATTTCTTCCTGATCACCGAAGTAGAATTCACGTTGCGACGAGAAAGTTGCATTCCACTCCATCAAAAAACCATCGTCGAGCGAGTAAATTTTCCAGTGAAAAATCTCTCGACACACTTCGGTACCGTCGGAGGCCAGGTACCGTTTTTCTTCAACGAAAGAGGCCGAGTTGTCACTAGCGTGTGGTGCTTCGACGAACCTGACGTGTTGGATCGAAGCCTTGTTCCGCCAGAAGTCCTCGCCGTCCAGATCACCGAATGCCATCCAAATGCCCGGATGTATTGTCTTGTGGTCTGTTTTGTCCTGGCCTTCTATCGGCGGATGATTCCGTGTTGCCTGTGTTCCGCTGAGAGTTTTTACGTGTGCGAAGTAAGGGCGCGGGGTCTCAG
Organism: Pirellulales bacterium; assembly: GCA_039831725.1. GTDB lineage: Bacteria > Planctomycetota > Planctomycetia > Pirellulales > UBA1268 > UBA1268. Next base: position 2,032 of record JBDOMQ010000318.1, on the reverse strand, counting down.
GGTCTTGGAAAACGTAGTGAGCAATTTCTGACTCACCGAATCGGACGATCAACCGGTCGTCGAGTGTCTCGATACTCAGTTTTTGTTTTGCATTGTCTGCCCAGACTACTGGGCAGCAAATGAAATGTGTTGGTACAAGAACGGCTAGCAAGAAAAGTATTTTCATGGAATTGCTTTTAAGTTGGTGAAGGTCGGTGCGTAAACGCCTCTATGTATATTGTAATGCGCAGGTGACTTTTCAAATGAGTTTTGCTGTAAGCCCCCAATGGTTCAGGCTACCGATCTTCGACCGGTCGGAGGCTTATTTCGCCCTGTCGCTCCCAAGACCACGAATTCTAGCTGACGACGAATTGTATATAAGTAGCATGTAAAACGCTGCGTCACTTGAACCGAATCACACTGTGCATTGTAAAGTCGGTTTGAATCACACGCTTCTATCTTCTCTTAGTGTGAGAATAGGAGCTGGCACGCAAGTCATTTTTGCCAGTTCCGTGAATGCTCGTTTTGTCGTAGGCCGGCCCGGATCAAATTCTCATACGACGTAAACAGCGGTTGTCGGCCTCGCGTAGTATCTGTCCTGATTTCCAACGATGATCAGAAAGGCAGGAAGTGCACGTAGCGAGAGGAAGCGGATTCAAGTAACCACTGGGAATCGATCCTGCCGGCATCTCATTTCTGAGCCACCGGTGAAGCTATCACGACCATGCCTAGGAGGGGAGATGCTCCTTCAACTTTGATGCGAATGTCCGCACCCTGCTCTGCCCCAAAGTTGGCATCGTTGATTCGGAAGCGATGTTCTTTCCAGAAAGGTTTGCCTTTCAGCTCGAAGGTAACACTGTCGCCGAGTTTCATACCGCTTGGGCTTCGGTAGTAGGTTTCGACCGTGCAGTTGTTTTCAATTCGGAAATAAAGGGTGACTTCAACATCCTGAATTGATCCGTTATGAAATCCAGGATCGGTCACCTTCAACCAGTAACTATCTCCCTCCACCACGCGTGCGGACGGCAGCCGACGTCCGTCCTGTGAGCCCTTCGCCAAGCCCGAATTCGGGACGATCAACGCGTCCTCCATACGCAGGTTGCTCGTATGCAACTCCAAGCCATATCCCTTCGGCGATGGCTGATTTGCATCGGCGAGAATATAGAACGTCTCGATATGATTGTTGGCCTGGAACTTTGCGGCCGCAGAGTGAAGAAATCCTTTCGCGAAATAAAAGTCCTGAAAAGAGACTTCGCCCTGATTCTCATAACCGAGGTGATGCGAAGCGCAACCGCCCGATTGCGCTGTAATTCGACCATCTTTTCCACAGAGAATGCTGTTTGCTCCCCGGTTACTTGGCCCGGTAATGGAAGTGAGTTGGCAGAAGAGATGCCCGTCCTGAACATTCCAGGTTTCATCCGACGTCCCCATCGCAAGGCTGCAATAGAATCGGGCCTCACCTTTGAAGCCGGGGAAGGTTTTGATGCCGTAGGTTCCGTCACGGCCTCCGATGTGGTTGATGTTGCAGGTCGAGGAGATAATGTCGAAGGTCTTTGACCCGTTCTTGAACGCGTAGCCCTGCTGCAGTTGCTCGCCACCGACCATCAGGGCCTGACCGCTGGAGTCGTCTACCGTCATCAGTGTGTGTGAGGCATGGTTGAAAATGCTCATCACAACGTAGTCGTCGCAGCCGTTTAAGTAGATGGGCTCATAGGCTTCGTTAATTCGGAACTTAAACTCTTCCAGCTCCGATGTTTTCGGGCTTCCCGGAAGCCAGGCAGTCCGCCAGAAGTCGGGTTTGATGTGGCAATTCTGAATGCGTCCGCCTGAGCAATGGTTCGCCCGGTAGGTCCGGCGGAGTCCTCCGATGAATGAATACTCTACCAGGTGATTGTCCCCATTGAGTTCCAGTCCCTGGTAGGGATTGGAGGCGGAGCAGTCGATGACGTAGTTGTCCTCCCCGTCAGCACGGACCATGTACGGATACTTCTTGAAGCTCTTGTAATCCTGCTTGGGGTAGTGGAATCCAATGCCGCGCAGGCCGCTGCTGTCT
>JBDOMQ010000336.1:0-17169 GCA_039831725.1 Pirellulales bacterium | reverse complement strand
GGCGGTTGTGGCACAATTTCAAAAGTAACAAGTGAGCGACAACCGTGACGCAAAGATGTACCGATACAGTCTGTCCCTGTATCACCACCACCAATCACGATTACATCTTTGTCTTTTGCACTTATATAGTTTTTATCCTGGTGCTTCGAATCAAGCAGACTCCGAGTATTTGCGGTAAGGAAATCCATCGCAAAATGAATACCGTCCAAATCACGACCCGGTGTTTTTGCAAAAAAGTCATTTGGACGTGTCGATCCCACGCATAGCACGACAGCGTCAAAATCTGACATCAGCGTAGCTGCCGGGAGATCTTTTCCAATTTCCACACCTGTTTTGAAAATGATTCCCTCTTCTGCGAGCAGATTGACTCTTCGTTGAACAACTGCTTCTTTGTCCAATTTCATATTGGGTATGCCATACATCAGCAACCCTCCGATACGATCTGCTCGTTCAAAGACAGTCACAAGATGACCAGCCTTATTGAGTTGAGCTGCACAAGCGAGTCCGGCTGGGCCCGAACCAACCACAGCGACTTTTTTTCCCGTTCGATCCGCTGGTGGAGATGCAGTAATCCACCCTTCTTCCCAGCCACGATCAACGATCGAGCATTCGATCTGCTTAATCGTGACGGGTGGTTCGTGAATGCCTAATACACATGAACCCTCACACGGTGCAGGGCACACTCTTCCAGTGAATTCCGGGAAGTTGTTTGTCTTATGCAGGCGGTCAAGCGCTTCGTGCCAATGCCCTCGATAGACAAGATCATTCCACTCTGGAATCAGATTTCGCACAGGGCAGCCAGCAGCCATGTTGGCCATCAGGTCTGCGGTGTGGCAAAAGGGTACGCCACAATCCATGCAGCGAGACCCCTGATCTTGTAGTTCCACAATAGGTAGATCCAGATGGAATTCATTCCAATCCCCAATCCGCTCAATCGGATCGCGCTCAGAATAGGTCCGCCTGTCTACTGTCATAAATCCCCGTGGGTTTCCCATCGGTTGATTTCCTTTCGTCTTCTGCAGGCTTCGTAAAGCCTGACCATGCCAAATGGTAAGTTGTTTTCTTTCGATGTATTTTCAGTTCGTTGCCGCAGCCACCTCTGACTTGGCTGCCATCTCAGCAAGTGCTCGCTTGTAGTCTCGAGGCATTACTTTGACAAACTGACTAAGTGACTGCTCCCACGATTCCAATATGCCTGTTGCCACCGTCGAACCGGTGTAGTCGGCATGCTGCTGAATAAGTTGCTTTAATTCTTCGATATCTTCAGAAGAATTTACTGACTCCAGTTCCACGAGTTCTAAATTACAATTAAGCCGCAGAACATCACGATCAGGAGCAAAAACAAACGCAACTCCACCAGACATTCCCGCAGCAAGATTACGACCTGTTGGCCCAAGAATGACAACTCGTCCACCGGTCATATATTCGAGACCGTGATCTCCGACCCCTTCCACGACTGTGCGTGCACCACTATTTCGTACACAGAATCGCTCGGCGGCCATGCCTCGGAAATAGGCTTCTCCGGCTGTTGCTCCATAAAGAGCCACGTTTCCAATGATTATGTTCTCCTCCGGAACAAATGTTGTTCCCTTCGGAGGTGCAATAATGATTCGACCACCTGACAAACCTTTCCCCACGTAGTCGTTGGCATCACCAGCTAGTTCGATTGTGACTCCTGGTGCCAACCATGCGCCCAGGCTCTGGCCCGCCGAACCAATGACGTCGATATGAATGGTGTCATCAGGCAGACCGTTCTCACCATTGGCTTTGGAAACCTCATGACTGAGCATTGTGCCAAATGCCCGATCGATGTTCTCGATTTCCATGGGGAACCGTACGGGGGTTCGATCATGAATAGCCGCAAGAGACTTCTTAATGAGCTCGTTATCAAGAACCTCTTCAAGACCATGGTTTTGTGAAATCGTGCAATGAGTCACCGTGTCTGGATGGGGACCAGCTGCCGGAGTGAGGATCGGCGTGAGATCCAGACCCTTTGCCTTCCAGTGACGAACCGCCTCATCAATTTCAAGAACTTCTACGTGGCCAACCATTTCATTAATGGAACGAAAACCAAGGCTAGCCATAATTTCACGAGCTTCTTCGGCAACAAGAAAGAGATAGTTCACAACATGCTCAGGCTTGCCTGAAAACTTCTTTCGAAGCTCGGGATCCTGCGTAGCAATTCCAACCGGACAGGTATTGAGATGACACTTTCGCATCATGATACAACCCATCGTGATCAGCGGTGCTGTTGCAAATCCATATTCTTCAGCACCAAGAAGCGCTGCGATGACCACATCTCTACCAGTTTTTAGCTGACCATCAGTCTCAAGCCTGACACGGCTACGAAGATCATTCATAACCAATGTCTGATGCGTCTCGGCAATGCCAAGCTCCCACGGAAGACCGGCAAACTTAATGCTCGTAAGTGGTGAAGCACCAGTCCCACCATCAGTTCCAGAAATCAGGATTTTGTCAGCATGCCCCTTGGCTACGCCGGCGGCGATTGTTCCCACACCAACTTCTGATACGAGCTTCACGCTCACTGCCGCTGAGGGATTAGAATTTTTCAAGTCGAAAATAAGTTGAGCCAAATCTTCAATCGAGTAGATATCGTGATGTGGTGGCGGGCTGATCAGACCCACTCCGGGAGTTGAGTGGCGAGTTGCAGCAATAATTTCATTGACCTTATGGCCCGGGAGTTCACCTCCTTCGCCAGGCTTAGCCCCTTGGGCAATCTTAATTTGCAATTCGTCTGCATTGGTTAGATACCAACTTGTGACACCAAAACGGCCTGAGGCGACCTGCTTGATATACGACCTCTTTGAATACTGGTTTGTCTGCGCCTTGGCTTTTTCTGGGTCAAGGTTTTTGAGCGTATCAAGCATTTCTTCATGCTCGCCTTCAGAGCGGCCATACCACTTGAATCGCTCTGGGTCTTCACCTCCCTCTCCGGTGTTGCTTTTTGCTTCCAACACGTTCATTGCGACGGCGAGTGTTTCATGAGCCTCTGCAGAGATTGATCCGTAGCTCATTGCCCCGGTACAAAACCGTTTCACAATGTCACGAGCTGGCTCTACTTCTTCAATCGGCACTGGAGTTCGACCCGTTTTAAATTGAAGAAGCCCTCTTAAGAAGCAGCGTCGATGGGCATCTGTATTGACCGTCTCTGCAAATTGCCGGTAGGCATCTCTCGACCCAGTTCGAGCAGCGATCTGCACCTGGGCAATAGTATGCGGATTCCATGCATGGGCCTCACCTTCTTTTCGCCAATGAAACTGGCCATCGTTGGGCAATGTTGATAACGCGTTATCACTACGGGTTGGGTAACCGATTTCATGGCGACGAATTCCTTCTTCAGCAATGACATCAAAACCAACACCTGAAATTCGGCTTGCCGTTCCTACGAAGCACTTTTCAATTATTTCGGGCGCTAAACCAACCGCTTCGAAAATTTGCGCACCCTTGTATGAAGCAAGTGTCGAAATGCCCATCTTGCCCATCACTTTTTTGATGCCCTTGGCAACCGCTTTTCGGAAAGCCGGCACAATTTTATCATCGCTGAATTCTTCTTCGAGCAAGCCGTCGACACGGGCTTGACGAAGTGCTTCGAATGCCAAATACGGATTGATTGCATCGGCACCATAACCTGTTAGCAAGCAAAAGTTATGCACCTCACGCGCTTCGCCAGACTCAAGAACAAGGCCTATTCGTGTCCGTAATTCTTGTTTCACAAGTGCGTGGTGAACCGCTCCAGTCACAAGGAGCGAACTGACTGGAACGCGTGTAGCGCTTACGGCTCTATCTGAAAGGACAACCAGCGAAAACCCATCATGAATTGCCTGAGTAGCTTCTGCACAGATTCGGTCAATTGCTGGCCTGAGACCGGCATCACCCTCAGATCGTGGATAGGTAATGTCAATTGTTTTCGACTTCCACCCACGATGATCGATTGCCTTGATAGAGGCAACTTCCTCATTCGTCAGAATTGGATGAGGAATACAAAGCCGATGGCACTGCTCCTCGGTTGCTTCCAAAAGATTTCCTTCTGGACCGATAAAACATTCCAGTGACATAATGACCTCTTCCCGTATTGAATCAACGGGTGGGTTTGTCACCTGAGCAAAAAGTTGTTTGAAGTAGTCATACGGCAGCCTGGGCTTATCGGACAGACAGGCAAGAGCGGCATCATTGCCCATTGATCCAATCGGGTCTCGTTTTTCCCGAAGCATCGGCATGAGCATGAACTGAAGTGTTTCGGTTGTGTAACCAAAAGCCTGCATTCGCTTCAGGAGTTCGTCGCTGTCGTAGTGTGCGGGCGACTCTTTCTGAGGCAGATCATTCAGGTGAATTGCCTGATTTTGAATCCAGGTTTTGTATGGGCGCTTTGTGGCGACAGACGTTTTTAGTTCTTCGTCTGCAATGATGCGGCCTTGTTCGAAATCAACGAGGAACATCTTTCCTGGTTGAAGACGTCCTTTTGACTTCACCTGCTCAGGATCGACCTGCACAACCCCGACTTCACTGGCCATAATGACACGATCGTCGTGAGTGACGTAATACCGACTCGGCCGCAAGCCATTTCGATCAAGGACCGCTCCGATGTAGTGACCGTCCGTAAAGGAGACCGAGGCCGGCCCGTCCCACGGTTCCTGAAGAGCTGAATGATATTCATAAAACGCACGCTTGTCTTCTGGCATGCTGTGATGATTTTGCCAGGCTTCTGGGATCATCATCATAACGGCTTCTTGTAGCGTGCGGCCCGAGTGATAGAGCATCTCCAATGCGTTATCAAAGTTCCCAGAGTCCGAACAATCGGGCTCAATCACTGGACAGAGTTTCCGAATATCATCACGCCAAAGGTCACTTTTCATGACACCCTGTCGTGCAAACATCCAGTTTGCATTTCCCCTAAGCGTATTGATTTCACCATTGTGCGCCATGAAACGGCATGGCTGGGCTCGATCCCAGCTGGGGAATGTATTTGTTGAAAAACGCGAGTGCACCATTGCAAGGTGTGTCTTGTAATCCGGATCTTGGAGGTCTTTAAATAGCGGTATGACCTGCATGGACCGCAGCATGCCCTTCCAAATGATGACCTTCGTCGACAACGAACAGATATAGAACATCAACTTTTGGGACAAACTGCTTTCAACTCGAATTTGATGGCTGGCCCATTTCCGAATGATGAACAACTGACGCTCGAACGCTTCCTGATCAAGCCCTTCTCCAGCAGCAATCACTACCTGATCAAAGTGCGGCATCGCGCGACGCGCCGTTGGCCCAACATCCGCTGCATCTGGGTCAACCGGCAACTCACGCCAACCGACGAGCTTTTGCCCTTGCTCATTGATAATTCCATCCACTATCTCGCGACAGCGAGCTCGCTCTGTCGGGTCTGTCGGCATGAAGAAGACGCCGCTTCCGTACAAGCCACGCCCTGGCAATTTCTGCCCAAGCTCTTCCTGAGCTATTCTTTCGATTAACTCATAGGGCAATGCCGTAAGCATGCCGGCTCCATCACCCGTGTTGTCTTCACAGCCACAACCGCCACGATGCTCCATGTGCTGAAGCATACGATCCGCATCATCAACAATTTGGCGAGATCTCTTCCCTTTGATGTGTGCAATAAACCCCACTCCGCATGAGTCATGCTCGTTCGCTGGATCGTAGAGGCCACGGCTTTCGGGAAGTCGTATTGGGGGTTTCATTAATTGTGTTCTCATTGTGAGGGTTTCGAATTAAGGCTTTTCTATTTTTAGGGTGGAAGCCGGCCTTTGGGGACCATTGCCACCAAAGAACCTTTGCCACGTCTGAGTCTCGGGTGGGTATTAGGCTGTTCCGACCACCGCCAAATCACCAAGAACTTCGGGTGGACGTTTTCGTTCTCGAACACCTTCGTCGGTGTCATGTGCATGGCCACGTAACAGATCAAGAAATCTTCTCGCAGTTGGGGAAAGAGGCTTTCCCCGACCACGAATAATTCCAAGGGGTCGCATGAGAGGATTTTCTTCAAGCGGCAAACTGACCAGAGTGCCGACAGAAGTTTCTCGAATGACAGTAGGTTCAGGCAACAACGCCATACCTGCGTCAATTTCCACCGCTCGTTTGATTGTTTCGATGTTGTCAAATTCCATAACAACACTTGGCTCAGCTCCTACTGACTCAATGGCCTTGTCAATTTCCTGACGAATAACGAGATCATGATCGAAACCAACCAATCGTTGTCCGTGTAAATCTGCAAGAGATGCACTGCGTCGAGCAGCAAACGGATGATTTGGACCGCAAACCAAGACGATGGGCTCTTCGCGCCACGCCTCGGCTTCTATAACTCGCGAACCCCGTGGGTAGCTCACAATGCCAACATCGGCCTGATCATTTTCAATTGCTTCACAGACTCGCTGTGGATGCAGATACTCAAGTCGAACATTTGCTTTTGGATATCTCGCCATAAACTCTTGCACATACGCACTCATATGATGCAGTCCAACCGAATAGATGGCTGCAACACGAACCCGGCCGGCAACATCCTCTCGAAGTGAGTGAACTTCATCCTCAAGTGCGTCGTATCTCGCGACGATATCTCGACAACCCTCGAAAAATACCCGGCCTTCGTGGGTTGGCATGAGTGGTCGCTTGGATCGCTCAATTAACTGAACACCAAGGCGGCTTTCCAACTGGCTCACGACCTGGCTCGCGGCAGATTGTGATAGACCATTATCTTCCGCCGCCCGCGAAAAGTTCTTTCGCGTAACGATGTCACAGAAGATTTTGAGAGATTTGATATTCATATCCGCCACGATCCGACTAACAGGTGTCATGTTTCCGCAAGCAAGCGGCATCGACACCCGATGAGTGCCGAAACCAGGGACAACAGCCCCGAGCCATGCATCAGTATGGAAAAATGAACTGAAGGCACTATTTGCAAAACGAATAGTACCGCACAAAACTATTCAAGAATCCAATACAGCCTAGCTGTTCTGCCGATTCCGTCAAGATATCGAGTTATTGGCTTGAATTTGTACTATTACACTCGAAAAACAATGCTCTATCACAAAAGAACACGTTATATCGCGTATGTCATTCTTGCGGCAGTGACTCCCGTCGCTATCGCTTCTCCTCCTCGCTCTGCAACGCAGCTAGGAATCGCTCATATCGGTGGGCTGTATTCGTTTTCGGACACAGATTATCTAAATGAAGGCGCTGCCGAAGTACACAATATAGGTGCGCGTTGCATCAAAGTGACCCTGAGTCTGGACACAGATAATCCTTCGCCAAAACTTTATGCATTGAACTCGAGGTGGCCTTCAGCAGAAACACTCGAAGACCTCGCAGACACATCCTATTTTCGCGCACTTTTTTCGAGAACTTTTGACACTTTTATTTTGAACGCCTTTCGCCCGGGCCGGTCTGCGAGTTATTGGCGACAAGAATTCACTTCCCGGGATGAACGAGCCGAGGAAGAATGCTTTGCGTCGCTCACGCGATATTTGCTTGCCACGTATAAGAATTCCCATAAGACATTCATTATTCAAAACTGGGAAGGAGATTGGGCATCGCGGGGAAACTTCGATCCTCATACTGTACCGAAGCCATCTGCCACTGCGGCGATGATCCGATGGGTAGCCGCACGGCAGAGGGGCATTGAACGTGCCCGCGCCGAATGGAAGCACAGTAATTCAAAGGTTTTCCACGCACTCGAGGTCAATCTTGTCAAGCAGGCGATGACTCGTAGCGCCCCAAGCGTTACAACAGATGTGCTGCCGCATGTCTCGGTAGATTTAGTGTCTTATTCTGCCTGGGATACGAAAGATTCTTCAGAAGATTTTGAACGAGCACTGGCCTTTATATCGAGGCATAAGCGTCCGACCAGCCCGTTCGAAACGAATGGCGTTTATGTCGGAGAGTTTGGACTACCTGAATCAGAGGCGACACCACAAGTTGCTTTTGAGCGAACCGCCGAGTTGCTGAACGTTGCTCGCAGTTTCGGCTGTCCGTACGCGGTCTACTGGCAAATCTACTGTAATGAAAAGACCACAGCGTCTCCGAAATCAGAAAATGGGTATAAAGGTTTTTGGCTTGTGCGGCCCGATGGAACACGGAGCCCTATTTGCAAACTGTTCAAGTAGACCGCATAGAAACCATGAAAAGCGTGAAGCTGAGTGGCAATTCACGTCGAATTTTTAAATTAACGAGAACCGCCGCCACGCGGTGACGTGAGACAACTTCAACTGACATGCTGACACCATCTTCTTGCCTTCCCTCTGCGATCGCTAATCTGCTTAACCCAGACCTACCGCCACTTGGGCCAGGAACACCGATGGCTGGATTGGAACAACGGATGGAAGCAACTTCACCAGAAACCATACTCGGATCCGCCGTCGTTTCACCAGAAGAAGCCGATTGCTGCCTTGCTGGCATATGGCTATGGAATGGATTCCTCGATCGGTCTCATGAGATCAGCCAAAACATTGATACACCTGAGGGCTGCTGGTGGCACGGCATTATGCACCGTCGGGAACCTGATGCAGGCAATGCGGCATACTGGTTTCGCCGCGTCGGAGACCATTCATTGTTTTCTGCACTTGGAGACAACGTGCAAAAACATGCCGCACAAACAGAACTGCCGGATGAAGCTCAATGGCTTGCTCAATGTACGCACTGGAAACCACAACAATTCGTTGAGGCCTGTGAATCGGCACGCCGCGATTCCAACGAAGCTATGTGCAATGTGCTCCAGGAGGTGGCAGCGATTGAATGGTATACGCTCTTTGACTATTGCCGGAACTTGGCATGCGGCAACCGTCGGTAGCCGAATACTGATTGCGTCTATCTCGAGATAGCATAGACGACTATCTACTCTTTAACCCGTTCCGTGTATTCACCATTTCGAGTATCAACCTTCACGAATTGGCCCTGCTCAATAAATGCTGGCACCATAATTTCTGCTCCGGTTTCAAGTTTCACCGGCTTCGTCAAATTTGTTGCAGTATTTCCACGAACAGCAGGTTCGGCATACTCAACTTGCAACACCATGTGCTGTGGTGGCTCCATGGTGATCGGATTTTCATTGTAAAGCATCATGGAGCAGACCGTTCCTTCTTTCAGCCACCTCCATGCGTCATCAACTTGTTCAGACGACAACTCGTACTGTTCGTAATTATCGTTATCCATGAAGACAAATAAATCTCCCTGCTTGTACAGGAACTGAGCATCTATTGTTGTAATGTCAGCAGCCTCGAGCGAATCGCCACTTTTGTACGTCCGATCAAGCACGGTACTTCTAAGCAGATTGCGAAGCTTGCATTTGTAAAGAGCCTGACCCTTACCTGGCTTTACAAAATTGCATTCGATCATGATGTATGGATCGCCATCAATCTGGACCTTGAGCCCCTTTCGGAACTCACTTGTGTTAAATGAAGCCATCGAAATCGCACTTTCAATTCAGGACAATACAGGCATCTAGTGAGTATGCCGCGACACTCAGGCACAAGCCTCGTCATCATCATACAGCCTGTCAACGGTGATTCCACTGCTGCCCGTTCCAGCGAACTATTTTTGAACAGCGCCCAACCTCAAGAACGTCCACTGTAGACTGAACATGGAGCCTTCCCACAATTTTGACAACCGTCCGACATCTTTTCCCATGGAAACATCAACAGACCGAATGATTGGTAATACAACTCTTCAGCCGCCAATGGTTCGAGAAGTCTGGAAACAGGAGTTGGCCGATGCCGTTCGTGACCCAGCAGAGCTTTGTGACCTATTGAATCTTGATCCAGCAGTTGCCCAGCTATCAAAAAAAGCGAGCCGGAACTTCCCGTTTCTCGTGCCACGAGGTTTTATTTCGCGGATGCAACCAGGCGATCCAAATGATCCTCTGCTCCTTCAAGTATTACCGCGGCTTGAAGAATTGAATGACACACCAGGTTTTGTATCAGATCCAGTTGGTGAACAGCCGGCTCGACGAGGAACGGGACTTATTCAGAAATATCATGGACGCTGTTTGCTTCTCGTCACTGGTGGTTGCGCCGTACACTGTCGGTACTGTTTTCGTCGAGAGTTTCCTTATGCGGAAAGCGGTGCATCCCCTGCCAGTTTTACAGCTGCAGTAAATGAGATACGCGCAGATGAATCAATCCATGAAGTAATTCTTTCCGGTGGAGATCCTCTTCTCATTGATGACTCGCTACTTGAAACACTCATACGCGACATAGACTCCATTGCGCATGTTCGGAGGCTTCGCATTCATACGCGGATTCCTGTTGTGTTGCCTTCGCGTATTACTGAACAATTGCTGCACGTTCTGGATACAACACGATTGACAGCCTGTGTTGTTATTCATGCCAATCATGCTGCTGAGCTTGATTCTGTTGTCGCAGGTTCAATGCGGCGAATGAGCCACGTAGTGCGAATCCTTTTGAACCAAGCTGTTTTACTGCGTGGTGTAAACGACACGGCTGAAAGCCTCATTCAGCTCTCGGAAAGACTTCTCGATATTGGCGTGACGCCGTACTATCTTCATCTTCTGGATCCCGTTCGGGGGGCAAGTGATTTCGACGTATCCGAAGAAATCGGTGTACGGCTCATTGAGGAATTACGTAATCGATTGCCTGGATATGCGGTGCCACGCCTTGCCCGGGAACACCCCGGAAGCCCTAGCAAGACATGGTTGGCCTAAAGAATGCGCAAAAAACATGCCATACTAAAGAAGTAGTCCTAAGCCCAAAGGTTTTCACTAGGTAAATAAAAAGTAGATACATTACTTTTTCCAGACTAAGTAGGAATTTCATGAAGGTTCTAATCGGCGTTGATGGGTCACCTCTATCACTGGACGCGGTGCGTGTAGTCGGACACATCATCGATCCCACAGAAGATCAAGTAGCAATCTACTTTTCTCCGACAGAACTTCAGCAACGGCTTCCTGAATCATCGTCTTCACTCGTGAGTCGGAGTGCCGCTGATCTGTTTGCAGAAGCACGTGCACTGCTTCCGACAGAGTTTGCAAAACCGGTTGAAATGATTAGCAGCTCGGCCTCAGCAGCTGTTGGAATTCTGGAGTCAGCAAATGGCTGGCATGCGGACCTCGTGGCCGTTGGCGCTCGTAGCCATGGCTCAATAGAACGATTTCGTCTTGGAAGTGTCTCACGAGCAGTCCTTCACGGAGCCCACCTGCCTGTACTTATCGTGCGAAGCCATCCACCGGAAGATGGAAGCTTTCGGACAATGGCCTGCCATCACCCAGCGAGTGCTGCTGCCGTTGGTGCAACACTGAAGGAGCTTCATTGGTCCAAGGAAACTGACGGGACTGTTATTGGTGTGGCCGAGTCAATGCTCGCTGGCCCGCTACCAAGCTGGCTTGAAAAACGTGTTCGTGATCCGGATACAGCTGCCATCGCGCAGGCGTGGCAGGCAGAACATGATGATGAAGTTCATGCACTCAGTAGCAAACTCGAGGCCTTTCAGACAATCTTGCCTCAGTGTTTCCACGGCAAACCCCCGATCATTGTCGAAGGAAATCCTGGTGACAGAATTCTAGAACAGGCAAAAAAAGACCACACAGATCTTATTACGATTGGCCGAACACCGAATGATAAACTCAGTCGTTGGTTACTCGGCAGTACCTCTGAGGCAGTTCTCTCGCATGCAGCAGCCAGCGTGCTCGTTGTTCCTGTTGAAAAATAAGCAATAAAAACCTGCCCCAGACATAGTGTAAGGGACAGGTTTCATTGATTTTGAATACGGGGTTTTAGCAGTTTTATTCACTTGAAAGCTGAATGCTGACCTCACCACCAGACGGTGACACGGTCACTGTCACATCGGAATTACCCGGTGAATTGTATTTTCCTGGAATGAGACTCTTGGCTGGAGTCACTGTTCCTCGTTTCTCATCTTCTACTTCAAAGCCATCTGTTGCCCGGACTGTCGCAATGTAGTCACCTGGCTCAACAACCATTTCAAACGTGCCTGTTGCTCGGTCAAAACGAGCAGCACCACCCTTGCCACCATTCTCGGCTGACAAATTGACGAACGACTCACCTGGACCTTCACACACAAGCGGTGAACCATCAAGCATCACAGTTCCTGCGATCTTGACCTTGCCACCGGGAAGTTTTGGGCCACAGCCAACAGTTGCCAATAGGCTCACGCCAAAGCCAAGAACAACAAAGGGAAGGAATATTTGAAACGGCCTTCTGACATAACAAGGCGAAAGCATACGGAACATCTGAAACCCTTTACATAAGTAGTTAAGAATAGCGAGATCACCCCCGCCTAAAGATAATAGTAATAAAAAAGGCCCGTCCTTGAGTACTCACATATTCAAGGACGGGCAATGTCTATCTATCGATTAAGGAAGCTTGCCTAAGGCGTTGCCGTCCATTCGTCCCCCAAGATAGTTGTACACTTCAAAATCAACCGTATCTGACAAGAAATGAACCGCAGCATCTGCTGTCGATGTCGCGAAGACACTCGGGTGGTAACTACTCGCACCACTATTTGTCGTCCGCACGGAATTATTCTTTACTAATGTCGGATCTTCATTAATTGTCGAAGAGTTCGGACGAATACCCGTTGTCACACCCAACTGCTCCTGTCGATACATTCCTGCCCACACAGCAATCTCGGGTCGCCGTTCGAGCATCAAGAACGTATTGGATAAACCATCCGTTATGTACTTGAACTGACACGGAAAATTAAACGCCCAATTAAAAACACCCGGCGTGGATTTTTCTTCCCGGACCGGGTTGTTGTTTGGGTACCACCAACTCGGATTGGCATTACAGTACGAATTATTTGCCGCACAGTCTGGTGGTCTTGAAGGAAAACCAGATGGCCCAAGGCAAACGTCATAGTGACGCCCACCGTGTCGCTTATTATTGTTACCGTGATAACTTCCATCCAGCATCTGTCCATTAAATGCGTATGGATTCGATGGGCAGAATTGAGCAGTGTAAATCGGATCAGCCTTATTGACCGGAGCTAATGCATTCCAATTCGATACGCTTTGGCCAGATTGCTTGGTGCCACTAGTCTGGGACACGGTGCCAAGATCCAATTTGTCAAACGTTGTGCTCATTTCAATAAACGGCATGAGGTGAACGACAAATGTACTCCAACCTGCATTAGTACCACCGCCTTGTGCAATCTTTCGATCCGTAGCAGTTGGAAGTGATTTATGAGCATCAGCGTAGGTGTGCATTGCCAACGCGTTCTGTTTCATTTTATTCCCGCACGCCGACCGGCGAGCAGCTTCACGAGCCTGCTGAACTGCAGGCAAAAGAAGACCAACAAGAACGCCAATAATGGCGATCACAACCAGCAACTCGATCAGCGTAAAGCCAGACCGCTGCCGCGAGAGATTCAAGGTTTTCATAGTAATTCCCCAAGTAATAAGAAATAAAACAACCGTCCTATACTATCGGCACGCAAATCGAAAAGCCACTAGGCATCCTGTAAACACATGATGCCTAGTTCGGGCAGACTCGATTCGGTGAGTTGTGACCGACCCTTTGTGGGCTATTCGCTTAAAAGCTGAATGCTCACGTTACCACCCCGCCTCCACAGGCCAGGCACTGCATACGTAATGTCAACGGGACTTGTTGGAATCATCGCCGCCGACTTATAAACTTTTTAGAGGGACTTCAACCGCGCCACCGGACGGCGGAACGGTTACAACCGCGTCCGATGTATCAGCCGAATTGTAACGTATCGGAATTAAACTTTTTGGCGGAATAACCCTCCCTACTTTCTGAGTGTCGGGGTCATATCCATCAGAACCAAATCCGTCCGTAGCAGTGACGACAGCTATGTAGTCACCAGGACTGAGAACAAGCTCAAACCGACCGTTACTTTTTTCGAGCCTATTACCTGCAACCTCCGTGCCCTCTTGGGCAACGAAGCTGATTGCAAAAATCCCCTCGCCAGAAAATATTAGCGGCTTATCGTCGACGGTGACAGTGCCGTTAATTTTTATCTTTCCGGGCGGCAACTTCTTACCACAGCCCAAAAGCCCCAAGAACAGCAGAGAACAACTCGCGATGAAAGCCGGCCGGCAAAGATTGGCTGGTTGTATTAAACAGAAAATTGAGTTCATACGTGCGTGCACTTTCCTCTATATATCAATTTGGACGAACCACGGCTTGACTGACTTTTATGTCGCTTGCCTCGCGGTAGATGTTCCATCACATCAAAATTTGGCTGGATTGCCATCTGCTTTATCGCCAAGAAAATTATACGTTTGATAATTAATGCCATCGCTGAGAAAGACGACTGCTCCGTCAGCGAGGCAGAACAAGGCTCCACCAGGGTGATAGCTAGACGCCCCACTGTTTACAGAACGAGCACCATTTCCATCATCGTTTTCATTGATAGTGGTGCTGTTTATCCGTGGCCCCGTTGGCACACCCTGACCGAAGTAGTTAAAAAGCCCCCGGTGCTTCAAGAGCTCAGCTCTTGTTTCGCAAAGCATCAGGGTCGACGAAAGACCGTCTGTAATGAGGTTGAAGCTAACCTGGACATCATTAACCGGATTGAACAAACCTGGGGTAGCATTCAGGCCGTATTTCCACCAATTGCCGTTTTGCAAACAGTAACTTGGAGCGCCTTGCGGGCAGTCAGTTGCTTTTAGGTGAAAGCCCTGAGGCCCAAGTGATGGTGCATAAGACGCGCCAGTAATGAGGCCGGTATCAGGAAGCCAATCTTTTTCCTGGTTAAACACGCTAAATGGATTCCCTTTAATTGTTTTCTTTGTTGAGGCGTACGGGTTGGAAGGGCACATTTGTATCGACCACGTTGTGCCAGCAAGCAACCCGGAGTTTGGGGCCGCAGCTATATCCACCGATAGGTCGTATTGGCTGTAGATGTCATTTCTTTCAATGAATGGCATTATGTCTACCATCCACGCGCGTTTGTTCGGGTGGGTGCTATTAGGCGGATGGGGGGTGCTGTATAAACTTGCCGCCGGCAGTTTGTCGTTGGTGTCAACGAACATGTGCATGCCGATGCCGAGTTGCTTAAGGTTATTGATACAGGCTGACCGCCGGGCCGCCTCACGAGCTTGCTGAACTGCTGGCAGCAAGAGACCAACAAGAACACCAATGATGGCGATCACGACCAGCAATTCGATCAGCGTAAAGCCAGACCGTCTCGGCACAACGTTTATAGTTCTCATAGCATTTCCCCAATATCCCCATAAAAATAAAATAACCTATGTTTATTGTTTAAAAATCAACTTCTTTGGGCTATCCTGCAAACACATGACAGCCCAAAAACATTAGGAAGGTGCTAGCTCTATCAAGAGCCTTGATGGAGAAGCGAAATCAATCACAGGCCTTGCGGAACAAAGCCGTTTCTTGATCCCAATTAATAGCTTAAAGAACAGCACGAAGCAGTTGATGCCTGAAAACTTTTCGTGCCCGTGATCTCTATTTGCTCACCATCTCAATATTGAACGTCCCGCCACCTGACGGTGCTGTGTAAGTGAGAGTTGACTTTCCTGTCTGATATGCCTCAGGAATCTTTACCTTTGCTAACTCTGGTGGGCCTGAATACGGACCTGGTTCATCGGCAAATGGAACTTCTACTGAAACTGCATACGTGCCGGGATTAAGGCCTATCTCACCTGGTGCGCCGTAAATAAAATACCGGCTCTTTACATCAACACCACCTTGGCCAACTGGCTTACCGGATTCTTGTGGTGTGAATTTTATTGTTAAGCCTGATGGTAACGGCTCCCCATCCAGAGTGACCATTCCAGAAACCTCGGTACGGTCATGACCTTTTGAACCACAGCCAATGACAAACAACAAGGAACAAGAAAAGACCGCTGCGAGTAATGTTCTTGGTAATCGGGCATTCATAAAAATATGTGCTTCTTTTGTTGAAGTTGAATATTGAGAGTTTTTTGTTGAGGCACATCGGCGAGACCACCCGTGTGATCCCGCCGATGGTAATACGATCAGGAAATCTAAGACATCAATCGAACGAGGCTACGGCAGGTCAACAACATTGCCGTCGTTCACCTGCATCAGATTTTCCCATGTCGCTGAAGCCAGATTAAAATTCAAAAAACTTGTTGAACCATCAATCATGGCAACTGATGCTCCAGACGGGTGCTCTGAGCCAAGTCCATTGTTCGGGATGACCGTACGAAAACTGATTGCGGGCTTGTTAACAACAGGAGTATTGCCTGGCCAACCTCTTGCTGTCGCGAGTGTAGGAGGACCACTTGCCCACGCAACGCCATAAGCACTTTCTACAAGCAAAATAGATGTAGACGTTCCGTCGGTGATGTCTTTAAAGCCTTGACGTTCCTTCCAGCCGAATGCACCTTCGCCATCAGATGCATCAAAACTGTTGCCTCTGCCATAACCAAAATTCCCACGGTAGCAAATAAGACCTGTTTGAGAAGTTGCTTCTGGTGGTGCACCATCAGCCGTCGCTTTGAGGCAATTAATGTTGTCGTAGTGAGTTACTCCAGCAACTGGTGTTCCACCTATTTTCGATGTTCCTGTGTAAGTGGGACAATAAAAAGCGTTGATTCGAACATCGCTATGCAGGTTAGTCATCGGACCGGTTGTGCCTTGAAAATCATTCCATGAGTCGGGATTCGGTCCGACGAAATTATTGGTAGCTGTGACCCAAGCATCGTAAAGGGCAGACTGCTCTAAAAAGGGAAGACACTGAACGGTCCAACCAACATTACTTTGCCAGAGCATATTATTGAGTCCATTTCCATTCGATGGGTCAGTCGGTTTTCTCCACCACATATTCCCACCCTTTCCATCACTGTGGTAGGCAGCGTACGGCAATTTGTTATCGCCTCTACTTGCATTCACATCCGCATAGTTCTGCACACTTAATGCGATTTGCTTCATATTATTTGAGCACGAAGAGCGGCGAGCAGCCTCACGCGCCTGCTGGACTGCAGGCAGAAGAAGACCAACAAGAACGCCGATAATGGCAATCACGACCAGCAATTCGATCAGTGTGAAGCCAGACCGCTTTCGCGAAATATTCATGGTTTTCATAGCATTTCCCCAATTAAAAAAAACACAAATTTATTAATTGGGATTATCTACGGACAGGAAACCACAGGCCATCCTGTAATCACATGATGATCGAAGAAAAAGCATCAAAGAATCACTCGCCAAGGCTGTTATATGCCTC
>JBDOMQ010000060.1:0-3498 GCA_039831725.1 Pirellulales bacterium | reverse complement strand
AACGGTGATTGGCGGCATTCCCACTGGCGTCTTCTCACAACGCAGTGAATCCGATAATGGGAAAACTCTGAACACTCCGACAACAGCATCATCCCGCTGATCCTGTCTCGTTTGCATCACCCGGTGAATCATCTTGATAAATCCGGTACTTCTTTGTTACGAGCGCTCCCCCACGCTCGAGAGTTCGTTTTGAAAGATGATTGCTTTCTAGAACCCAAGAAAACTCTACTTCCTTCATACCCCAGTTGTACAGTCGTGGCACAAGGGCGGCATGCAGAACCAGGCCGACTCCCCAAGCTTGATACTCCGGAACGACATTAGTGCTGATTGCTCTCATTCTTTTAATAGCGGACTTGTTCCAAAGTAGTTTCAAAAAACCAAAAGGAAAAAGTCGTCCGTTCATTGCTTTAATACGCGGGTTGTAATCGAGTAAACAGAAAACAGTACCGATGGGCTTGCCATCGACTTCCGCTACCAAGGAAAGTTCTGGGACGATCAGGTGCTTCAAATGAGCCGCCATGTGATTCACCTCGCCCTGGGAAAGAGGAACAAAACCCCACGTTCCTGCGAGACTTGTGTTGTAAATATCAAGAAACATACGGACTTCATCCGTAAACCTTGATCGATCAAGAGATCGAACTGAAACCCCAAAACGCTCCTTAACACCATCAACCATCACACCAAGTTTTGAATCGATACCCTCGAGCATCGACATCTCTCCCCAAAAAGCATAGAGGTCTTCGATCTTTCTGAAACCATTTGCTTCAATAAGATCTGCGTAATAAGGGCGATTGTGTGTCATCATGAAAAAGGGTGGAGTTGCAAAGCCCTCAATTAATAATCCACACTCGTAATTTAAAGATGGATTGACAGGGCCACGTATGCAAGACATACCCTGACCAGCTAACCACTCTCTGGCAGCATCAAATAATTGTGTAGTTGCCTCTAGATCATCAGCACATTCAAAGAATCCAAAGAATCCACGTTTTTCTTTGTAACGCTCTATATGGCCAACATTAACAATTGCTGTGATACGACCAACATCCCTGCTACCGCGTGTTGCTAAAAACGACTTGGTCTTATTGCGTTCGTAGAACGGATGTGGATGAAACCCCAGCAACTCTTCCTGCGCACGTCGTAGCGGCGGAATCCAGCAGGGGTCACTGGTATATATCTGCCAAGGCAGGTCTATAAACCTGCGTTGCTGACGACGATGAACAACCGTCTCGATACTTATTGCCGACACGCAGCACCCCTCTAAATGGTGGTTTTACTTGTTTCTGCAGATTACCTAAAGCTCATTCGAATCACCCTCAAATTCTCAACTAGCACCGGAGAAAGCGTCAATGTCAGCTTCCACCAGAACAAACCAACTTTTGTATAAGTTGCCTCAGATTTTTTTCCGATTTAACTGAAAAATACAGAATCTTTCCCAATTCACCGAATGTATTTCCATAAAGCAATCAAAACTCATACGTCGAATATCGACGTAGTGAACACTTGATCTTGATAACCATGTCAGATGCCCTCAACTCATACCGCGACAGCAGCAGGTCCTGCCTTGTCACAGGTGCTACTGGTTTAGTTGGCAATAATGTTGTTAGAAAGTTTCTGGATACTGGTTGGAACGTTCGAGTGCTGGTTCGCCCCAGTCACAGTGGGACTACTGCAGCACTGGAAGGACTTCCAGTCCAAAAGATCATCGGTCAACTCGAAGATAAGACGAGTCTTCAGAGAGCTATTGATGGAATCGATCTGGTCGTTCATTCAGCTGCAATGGTGCACTGTGGCTGGCGTTACTACGACGAGATGTATCGAGTCAATGTAGAGGGAACAGCTCATCTTTCTGAGATTGCCCGCATTGCTGGGACTCGATTCATTCACGTCTCGAGTGTTGACGCTCTCGGTTTGCGTTCAGATGGCATCCCTGCAAATGAAGAGACTCCACCCGGTGGTATGACTGAATGTCCCTATGTACTAACCAAGAGAATGGCTGAGTCTGCCGTCTTAGCTCAAGTTGAACGTGGCCTGGACGCTGTGATTGTAAACCCTGTTTATATGATTGGTCCATGGGATTGGAAGCCCTCTAGCGGTCGGATGCTCCTTGAGGTTGGGAGCGGGAAGGGCCTACTTGCTCCACCGGGCGCTAACGATTTTGTTGACGTCCGTGATGTTGTTAGTGGCATTGAGGCCGCTCATGAACGAGGCCAAACTGGCCGCCGATATATTCTAGGTGGACATGCCCTGACGTATCTCGATGCTTGGAAAGTTTTTGCCAAAGTAACCAATCGTCGTCCTCCGATTGGAAATGCCCCGCCGCTAGCAGTACGTGCAGTCGGACGTCTCGGAGACTTCGCCGGCCTATTCCTTAAGCGAGAACCCCCCGTAAATTCAGCGGCAGCGAGTATGTCAATGCTGAATCACAACTTCTCATGCCAACGAGCGTTTGAGGAGCTAGGCTACAAAATAAGGCCCTTAGAAGTTGCTGCCACTGATGCTTGGGCATGGTTTTGTGAAAATGGTTACGCTAAAAATATTGGAGAGCGTTACACTCAAACAGCATCATGCCAAACATCTTACTCGTCGAAGACGAGGACCATCTCGCCATCGGCATCCGGTACAACCTGACGTCCGAAGGCCTGACGGTAACGACCGCTGCTGATGGACACGACGCTTTGGCTATTCTCAATGAGCCAAATGCCAGTATTGATCTTGTTGTACTTGACGTCATGTTGCCAGGTATGAGTGGTTATGCAGTCTGTGAAGAAATACGATCTCAAGGCAGCCATATTCCAATTATCATGCTCACCGCTCGAACGTTAGTAGAAGACCGAATTCGAGGGTTTAATGCTGGAGCAGACGTCTACCTCCAAAAGCCTTTTGATCTTGATGAACTTCTCTCGGTCATTCGAAGTCTTCTCAGTCGACGTAAGAATAGCTCAGGATCCACCTCAGATGAAACTACGACAAGCCGCACTGAGAATAGCTTTTCATTCGGAAAGGCTCATATCAATTTTGACACGTGGGAGGCCTATTGTGACAAGCGGCAAATTCGACTCACAGCGCTTGAAATGAAGCTTCTTCGTTATCTTATCGAGCATGAAGGGCTTGTATTATCTAGGACTGAGTTGCTTAAGAATGTCTGGGGAATGGATCGTGCGCCTGCAACACGGACTGTCGACACCTTCATGCTCAACTTGAGAAAATCATTTGAGGAAAATCCCGCCAAGCCCTGTCACTTTCTATCGGTCCGTGGCGCTGGATATCGATTTGTCAGCGACTCGACAGAAAATCCGTAGGCCTGAATGATTCAGCTACAGCTTGCCAAGAAGTGCAGCAGCAGCAGCTGATGGATCTGAACTAGTCAAAAGAGATTCACCGACGAGGATCGCCTGGACTCCTGCAGCCTCAAGTTGCTCAACATCTGCTCGTGTACGAATTCCGCTTTCAGCCACAAGCACACATTCCGATGGTACTTTTTCTTGTAGCTTCAGGACA
>JBDOMQ010000310.1:0-3502 GCA_039831725.1 Pirellulales bacterium | reverse complement strand
GTCGTAAACGGTGTCTTCGATCCGAACGACGAGGCCGCCGAGCAGATCTGGGTTGACGGAAAAATGAGCGGTAAGTGATTCCCCGAGTGATTCTTCGACTGACTTGAGAATCGCAGCCTGTTCATCTCGGGTAATCGAGTTTGCGGTTGTAAGGACGGCTTCTCTTCGCCCTGCTCGTTGGTCTAATTCGCGGCGAAGCGCGATTACCAATTCTGGCAGAAGCCCCAGCCGTTCGTGGTCGGCAAGTACGAGTAGCGTGTTGAGGGTAGTCGTCGATACTCGTCCGGAAAAGGTTTTGCTTACAAGAGCGGTCTTGTCAGGTGTCGTGATCCGAGGCGACTCGAGAACGCTTGTGAGGCTGTCGACGCGAGGAAGCACCTCTTCAACGATATGCGTCAGTTCTTCAACGACTTCAGCCTGGCATTGGTGTCGATCGGCAGCTTCAACAATTGCCTGAGCATAGACCTTTGCAAGCCTTGCTGCCCCAATGTCATGGGGTGCAGCAAGCGGCGATACACGGTTTTGTTCCTCAGTATTCATGCGATTATTGTTGTTTCTTACCAGCCTCAGTTGGTACTTGGTGATGTTGAAAGGCTCGCGACAGATTCACGGACAAGACGAGTCTTGTCCTCTGTGCTGATTTTCTCTCGAATGAATTTCTCAGCGACACCAATGGCGAGGTCACCCGCTTTTTCAGCAAGTTGAGCGATAGCATCATCACGAGCCATTTCGATTTCTTTTTTCGCCCGTTGTTTTTCCTCGTCAGCCGCTTTTCGGGCCTCGGTAACTATGGTTTGTTTGGTTGTTTCAGCATCACGCCGAGCTTCGTCAAGCATTCCTTTTACTTCTTCTGATGCTTCGGCGAGGCGGCGTTCGTATGAGGCAAGTTGATTCTTCGCATCGTTGTGTGCGTTTTGTGTCGCAGCAATCATGTCGGCAATGCCTTGCTCACGAGCATCGAGTCCTTTCATGATTGGCTTCCAGGCAACTGCAGAGAGTAAGAGCATGAGCATGAAGAAAACAGCGAATGACCAGATCGCGAGATCTCTTCTCAATTCTGCTGGACTTTCGAAGTCTTCGAGGGAGGTGCCAGGAGGCGGGTTTGCGCCTATTTCAGAATGTTCCCCATGGCCATCACCTTTTTCGTGGTGTCCATCAGCGGCGTGGGATGTTTCTTCACCCCAGGCGTTGCTCGTCGATAATGACACAGTCAGTATCACAACGAGAGCAAGAAGGCATGAGGTCCCAAGCCGATACCATGAGTGTATCCAAGACATCTGTTTCTCCTGCGGCAGACCGCTGGGCGTACGCTTTTTCGCGGTGCGTGCTTGCAAGCTCGTCGCGATGATCGCTGTATTGATTGCATGCCTTACGGTCATAATGAGGGTCCTATCAAGGCTGTCACTTCACCGGGTGTGAAATCATTTCGAATGAATTCTCATACTCGTTGTCAGATAACAGACACGGGAAATCCGTATCTGTTATCTGACGAATTATCGAGCCACATTTCCTAGAGCCAGAAGTACTGTCCATGTTTCCCGCAGGTGACGTGAAGCAATACTTGGAATCGGGTTTTATGAAACGCGGCAGTGAACGAAGAGAGACTACTTTCCTGAGCAAATGAATAGTGCGTAGAACGTAAACCCTTCAATAAGTGCAGCAGCAATAATCAGAGCAGTTTGAATGCTACCTGATACTTCGGGCTGACGAGCCATACTTTCATAGGCTGCTGCGGCAAGTTTGCTGATGCCCATGGCGGCACCAATGACAACAAGTCCAACGCCAAAAGAGGCTGAGAGATCAATAAGTGCTCTACCGCCACCTGCTTCTTGAGCACTGGCAACATCAGCACAAAGTAGCGTGAGCAAAACGACGGCAAGCGTGCTGGCCGAGCGGGCTGAGAAAAACGAGCGAAGCATCACGGGCTGGAACTCCTTGAAAGCGTGAATTTGGAAACCATGGTCTCCAAACGGGATGAAACGAGATCAGTTTGTTGGATTTGGGTCAAACGACTTACGACGAAAACCCGAATCCCATAGAGGCATGTTCTAAGCAATTTTGAAAGGTTTTGAAGGGTCTGAACAGGTTTTTTTTTGTTGGTGGATTTCATTAATGGTGGTGAACCGCTGCACCCACGAAGAGCGCTGACAAAAACGTGAAAATATAGGCCTGCAGAAAGGCGACAAAAAGCTCCAAGACGCTAAAAAGGGTCGCACTGACAACACTGATCACAGTTACAGTTGCCCACGTGCCTGTCGAAGCCGAGGCTGCCGCCGTAATAAGGCCCATAATGCCCAGAAGTACGAGGTGGCCGGCAACCATATTCGCTAACAAACGAACTGCCAGAATCAGGTGTTTAATGCACAAACCGAGTATTTCAATGAGGAAGAGACCGAATGAAATTATAATTTTCAGCGGCAGCATGTATGTGGGCATGTCAATTGGTGGAACCTGATTTAGGAAAAATCCAATTACACCAAACTGCTTCATACCTGAAAGCAAGCCCGTGAGGAAAGTTGCTGCAGCTAGAGCAAGAGTGACAGAAAATGATGCTGTTGGTGAGCCAGCCCAAGGGACCATTCCCAGAAGATTACACCCTAAAACAAAAAAGAAGAGCGTCCACAGCATTGGAACAAAGCTGTCTCCCCGATGTGCCGGAGCAGAGTGGTCATCATGGCCATGGCCTGGAGGGTCATCGATCGCCGGACGAGCAACGTTATCACGAATAAATACAAGAAACGCTTCAAAGAGATTAGCGAATCGTCCTTTTGGCGGAGCACCAGAAGACAACTGTTTCGCGACTCTTGTAAAAATAATCACCATGACGGCAGCTACAACAAGTTCAAGAATCATGTACTTCGAGATTGCAAATCCAGATTTTGGTGCATAAAGGCTGTGGAGTTCCGCGAATGGTTGCGGAATAAGAACTTTGCCATCAAGAGCTCGATTAAATTCGTTGACGTCAGTCACGTCAGGATGGGCATCCGTGAGAAATGAAGGAACCTCACTGAGCGATTTCCAGTCATACCGCCACATACTCTTCGGTACTTCAAAGAAGTAGGCATCTTTAAGATGATAGATGGGATTAGCTGACATCAGATGCGTCTAATAATTCCTAAATGAAAGAATGATTGTGTGTCTGGGTCTATTCAGTATCGTAGTGTTTGATAGCTTGACTGTCTCGACCGAAAAAGGGCGTGTGCAGAAGGATATCAAGAAGAAGCAAAACAAGGTAGGAGGTAAGAAGAGTTTCTCGAATAAAATTTTGCAGAGGCTTGCTCAAATACACCTCTGTCGAGTCAGACTGAAGGAACACAAGCGCCAAAAGCGGCATTATCAGCCGAATGAAATTCGCGGCTAAAGCTCTGGAAATACGTGCGCCCGGTTGACGCGAGGCCGACTTTTTTGTGCTGGATGTGATGTACCACGCAAAAAAAGCACCACTTAGAGTGATAGCGCTCACGAGCACGACGGCTTTCGCTCGGATTTCAGCGTCCACATT
>JBDOMQ010000334.1:4934-17346 GCA_039831725.1 Pirellulales bacterium | reverse complement strand
TAGAGCCTTCGGAGTTTCTCGGCAACTTCGGGGGTTCGCACACCCACCACCACACGGTCAGGCCGTTGAAAATCTTCGATCGCTGCCCCCTCTTTAAGAAACTCGGGGTTACTGGCAACGTGACAGACACGACTCGTGGCTTCGAACAGCCGGTGTTCGATCTTGGCAGCAGTACCGACAGGAACAGTGCTCTTTGTTATTATGATGACATCTTCAGCAAGATGCGGCGATATTGATGACACCACATTCCAGAGAGCTGTCAAATCAGCTGAGCCGCTTGCAGTCGGTGGTGTTCCAACTGCAAGAAAGACTATCTCAGCTGCTGTAATCGCTTCGGTCGTATCAGTCGTAAACTGCAGCCGCCCAACCCGAGCATTTCGCTCAACGAGTTCCTCGAGACCAGGCTCGTAGATCGGAATCTTGCACTCTTTAAGAGAAGAAATCTTTTTCTCATCAATGTCGAGGCAAATAACATCGTTGCCACTGTCCGCCAGACAAGTACCAGTGACCAAGCCAACATACCCTGTGCCGACAACTGCTATTTTCATTTCGTTCCGTTTTTTATTGTTAAGCGGGAGGCTACTCGCCTTCGGGCACAGTCTCTGCCTCTTCCTGCTCACTCGGTGGCACAGGAACAACTGCAGCTAACGAATCGGCTTCGTCTAGCCGCATGATCCGAACGCCCTGTGTATTTCGGCCGATGGCCTTAATCTCACCAACATTTACTCGCTGAAGTTTTCCCCGAGCTGTCATCATCAGGACTTGATCCTCGTCTCGTACTGAAACAATCGACACGACCTTGCCGTTTCGGGCAGTCGTTTTGATGTCGCGCACTCCCTTTCCACCACGACGCTGCGTACGGTAACGCATTCCACTCGACTCTGTTTCAGACTCTTCAGCACTGGTTGCTCCCGAAGGCTCTCCTTCGGTAAGAGGCGTGCCTGCACCAAACGGCGTCCGTTTCCCATACCCTTTTTCGCATACGGTAAGAAGCGTCGCAGAGGGATCTGCAACAACTAGCCCAACCAGACTATCTCCCTTGCCAAGCTTGATACCCCGAACTCCACTGGTATCACGACCCATTGGTCGAGCATCTGATTCTGGGAACCGTATGGCCATGCCCGAAGCCGTTGCCAGCACAAGTTCATCACCTGGCTGCGTAACAACCGCGCCAATAAGCTCATCGCCTTCTTTCAATTTCACTGCGATCAGGCCTTTGGTACGCCGACGACGATACTGCTCGAGGGGTGTCTTTTTCACGGTACCGCTACGCGCCGCAAGCAATAAACACTGATCTGGGTTATCGAATCCAGAGACTGCACGACACTCTGCGACCCGTTCACCTTCTTCAAACTCCAGCAGATTCACAAGTGCCCTGCCCTTTGCATCTCGAGCAAGTTCTGGCAACTCAAAGACTCGCATCGAAAAGACCTTGCCTCGCGTAGTAAAAACCAGCAACCAGTCATGAGTACTTGCCACGAAAAAGTGTTCGACAGGATCAGACTCATCAACCCGAGCCCCAGTTAGGCCCTTGCCGCCTCGTCGCTGTGCTCGATAGGTGTCGGCCGCCGTTCGTTTGACGTAGCCGGACCGAGTAATTGTGACAACCATAGTTGCTTCGGTAATCAACTCTGCCATGTCACGAATGTCAGCTACTTCGCCACTGATTTCGGTTCGTCGAGGCTGCGCAAACTTTGACTCAATGGCAAGCAAATCCGCTCTTATTAATGCACGGATATTTTCTTCACTCGACAAAATACGAAGGAATTCACGAATCTTCGTAAGCAGTTCACTATGCTCACCACTCAGTTTTTCCTGCTCGAGATTCACAAGTTGTCCAAGCGTGAGACGCAATACTGCATCAGCCTGGACTGGCGACAATCCGTAGGCCTCGGCCTTTCCGCGTTCTTCCTGAAGAATTCCAAATCCTTCATCACCAAGAGCCCGCTGTAACAAAGCGGCCGGCGTCTCAATCTGCATTAAGCCTTGCTTTGCTTCAGCCTGAGACGAGGAACTACGAATAATTCTGATTACTTCATCAATATTTGCCAAAGCCACAAGAAGGCCTTCAAGCGTATGCTTACGATTCCTCGCCCGCGCAAGAAGATGCTGCGTTCTTCGACGAATAACTGTCGTTCGATGCCGCAGGAACTCTTCAAGCATATTCTTGAACGAGAGCATCCTCGGCTTGCCATCTACCAATGCAAGGAAGATGAGCGAAAAACTCGTCTGAAGTGGTGAGTATTGATAGAGCTGATTCAGAACAACATCCGGGTCAGCATCCCGCTTCAACTCCAAAATAAGTCTTACAGGTTCTTTCAGGTCACTTTCGTTGCGGATCGCAGAAATTCCCTTTATGCGATCGTTACTCACCTGATCTGCAATTTTCTCCTCAATGGCATCTCGTGTTTGCTGGTACGGAATCTCTGTAATAACAATCCGATTACGATTCTTTCCAAATTCTTCGACATGAGCTCGTGCACGAAGCGTAATTGTGCTTCTTCCAGTGAGATATCCTCGGAGCAGGGATTCCCTTCCCATCACAATTCCACCAGTCGGAAAGTCTGGACCAGGAATAATCTCAAGCAATTCTGCCATCGATGTGTCTGGGTTGTCGATCATTTGAACAAGCCCACGACACACTTCACCGAGGTTGTGCGGAGGAATACTTGTTGCCATACCGACAGCAATACCACCCGCGCCGTTCACTACCAGGTTTGGAAAGCGACTCGGAAGCACAACAGGTTCCGTATTTCGCTCATCATATGTTGGTACAAAATCGACTGTATCGAGATTGATGTCATCGAGCATCTGTGACGCAATCGGGGACAACCGAGCTTCGGTATACCGCATGGCTGCGGCAGGCAAACCGGCAATCGATCCAAAGTTACCCTGCTTATCAACGAGCACATGACGCATGTTCCATTCTTGCGCCATGCGGACAAGCGTAGGATAGATCACACTTTCCCCATGAGGATGATAATTACCACTGGTGTCACCCGATATCTTCGCGCACTTAACACGTGAAGAACCTGGCGACAAATTCAGGTCATTCATGGCAACAAGAATGCGTCGTTGCGACGGTTTGAGCCCATCACGAACGTCAGGAAGAGCTCGACTGACAATAACGCTCATTGCGTATGTCAGGTAACTCTCCTTGAGTTCTTCCTCAATTGGCAGATCGATAAGTCGGCCACCCAATCCGCGATCAGGTGGTCCACTGCCGTCATTCTCTGATGGCGGCTTACTTGAGGCATCATCAGATGGGGTGTTTTCGTCAGCCAAGGGGTGCGTTCTCCCGGGAATAGACCGTTTGGAAAGGCGGTTGAATGATCTTGAACATACCCGCCCCAAGCAGGCGGTCAACCGGCCTTAATATACCTAAAAAACGTCATTTTGTACGGCTTGACCGGCATCGCTGCTGCTTCTACCCTCCTGCTCCGTTCCTTTCATCCTCTTTGGGCGACGCTGGTGATATTCAGAAGCCCCTTAATCGCAATCCTGATCATCGTAATTTCGGCTGCTGCCGCCCTTCTTCCGGGGCTTGGCACGGCCCCGCTCTGGGATGAAGACGAGCCCAAAAATGCCGCCTGCTCACTAGCGATGCTGGATTCGGGGGATTGGGTTGTGCCTACCTACAACGGAACTCTCCGTGTTGAAAAGCCTCCGCTTGTCAATTGGGTACAAATCCTCGGAGTTTCACTTTTTGGCCGCAATGAATTTGGTGTACGCATCGGTTCAGTCTGCCTGACTGTTGGCACGTGCCTGCTTACGTGGTGGACTGGACGACTTCTTGCCGGGCCAGTTGTTGGGATACTCGCAGGCCTTGTTATGTCGACGTGTATCTGGACGGGAGTCGGTGGGCGAGCCGCAACCCCTGATGCGTCACTTGTTTTTTGCACAACCTTGGCTGCATCAATTTATGCACATGCCATTCAACGGGGAGCCGTCACAACGATCACCCGAGGGCATGCCCTGGGTATTGGCTTGGCTTGCGGATTAGCCATCCTTGCCAAAGGCCCCGTTGGCATTGTTCTTCCGATGCTTGCATTCCTCATCACCGCATTCACCCTTCGACAACAGTCTGACTCGAGAAGTGTCTGGTCTTGGCTCTACACAGCGTCGGCCTCCCTGCGACCGCTCACCATTCTTTGTGTAGCCACACTGGTTGCCCTGCCATGGTATCTGCTGGTTGGCCTGCGCACGAACGGGCAGTGGGTTACAGATTTCATTCTCATTCATAACGCTGGAAGGTTTGCCGCTCCTATGGAGGGACACTCCGGCTCGTTTCTGTATTACCCGACGATACTAGCCATTGGCATGTTCCCATGGTCGATTATTTTGCTTGCCATTCCAGCCCATGCCTTATTTCTTTGGCGGACAAAACGCCTGGCGAATTCACACTTCCGGGCTATTACTTTTGCCGGATGCTGGGCCCTTGTCTGGGTTGGTACTTTTTCACTCGCAGGAACAAAACTCCCTGGCTATATCTGGCCAGCATACCCAGCTATTTCAATTGCTACCGCTCTTTATGTCGCCGACTGGATCCGTGGACATACTGGTTGGGAAAAAGTGGTTTTCAAAAATATGACATCAGACAAGGCCGCGTCGGCGGTCATGCATATTGGGTGGCTCAGCCTTGCAGTAGTCGGTGTTTGTTTCATCGGTGGACTCCCAGTAATTTCCCAAAAATTTGCCCCCGGACACGAATGGCTTGGGCTTCTTGGGTTCATTCCAGTTATGACTGCTGCTGCATGCTTCATTTTACAGTCACACGGGAAGCGAGGGCTGGCCGTCAGCACACTCATAAGTTCATCGGTCCTGTTCCTCGCACTCCTTGGTGGCGTTGCAGCAGTCCGCCTTGCCCGCCATCAAGGCGCTGCAAATCTTCTCGCCGAATTATCATCAAAGGACCAGGCAGGCGCTTGGGCAAGTGTCAAAACACCTCGACCTAGCCTTGTCTTTTACACAGGTAAACCAGTCAAGAAACTTGCGGATATTCACGAAGGCGTTCGGCATCTACGTGATACGTCTTTCGCCCGACTCGTAGTTCGATCAGACGATCTGCCAGCAATTCTGCCACTGCTTCCTCCTGGGTTTGAAATTCTCAGCGAGAAACCCCGTTCCTTTGATTCCGGCCTTGTTGTCATTGGAAAGACTCACCCTGAAAACACACATTCAGTCGCTCAAAGTACCTATCCGTACTGACTAGAACACTGTCCTACATGGAGCCACGTTCATGAATCGGTTTATTTCTTTTATCACACGCCACTCCCAGCTGTTTGTTACTGCTGTGGCAATCGTTGTACTTACCTCAGGTTTTATCGGGATGCCATTTTGGGATGAAGATGAACCACGATTTGCTGCTATCGCTCAGACCATGGTCGAAACGGGCGACTGGACGGTCCCTTTATTCAATGGTGAACTCGCAGTCGACAAGCCCGTGCTGATGCACTGGTGCATGGCGGCATGTTTTTCAATTTTTGGGATGAATGAAATTGCTGCTCGTCTTCCGGCAGCACTCGCAGCCCTGTTGACATCTCTTGCTCTTCTTCGGCTTGGCACTCGCTGTTTTAGTACGGCAACGGGCATTGTTGCAGCCCTTGCCTACCTCGGTTGCTTACTAGTCGCAATCGAATCGCATGCCGCGACCCCCGACTCGATTCTTGTTGCTCTGTCAACATGGGCGACACTCCTTCTGGTTGAACCTTTTCTCCCAGACAGACGTCATCCGCTCGAAAGTACAAATCAGCCTGCTCCGGTGAACCCTGCTCCGGTAAACATTGCTGCCTCCGTCAGCATGTGGCATGCTGGCCTTGCGGGTAGTTTGCTCGGCCTCGGAGTCCTCTGTAAAGGACCGATTGGCTACATTGGACCACTCGTTGTCGTCATGGGTTGGGTCTGGCTTCTTCAGTGCCTCTCTGCCGCAAAAGAACAGTCTGCTAGTGGCCAGCTCAAAGAGCAGGTGCTCTCAACACTCCGACATGTCTTGTCCAACGGTATTCCAGCTGCTTTTCGTACCGTCCAGCAAACTCGACTTCTTATCGTCACTACCGCTGCCATACTAGTAGCCGCACCCTGGTATCTAAGCGTTGGTGTTCAGACTGATTGGGAGTGGACCAAAGGCTTCTTCTTTGTCCATAACGTCGGCCGATTCGTAGCCCCTATGGAGCGGCATTCGGGTGGCTTGTTGTTTCATCCTCTGACAATGCTCGTTGGCTTCTATCCTTGGAGTTGCTTTCTTCCACTTGCTATCTTTGCAGCTACACGGCAACTCTGGAAAACCTGGCGACAGGGAGAAACCCCACAAATTGAAAACTCACATACTCCTGCATTGAGTCTCCTTCTGTTTTGGATGAGTGTCTGGGTCGGCGGCTTTTCACTTGCCGCTACCAAACTTCCTAACTATATAATGCCAGCATATCCTGCTGCTGCCCTCTTGGTTGCTGCACTCGCCATGGAAGCAGTAAAACGCTCCGCCTGGCTTTACCCGCGATGGATGGGTATTGGTGTTGGCGGAATTGCTTTCGGCGGAATTGCGACAAGTGTCACAATTTTGGTTGGCTCCTTTTACGGTTTAACTGGTAGCGAGCCTGCCGCAATCATCGGCCTAATTCCACTCGCTGGTGCTTTTTGGCTTGCTTGGGGCTCACGACAACGGCCAGCCTATGCTGTAACCACCATGGTTCTCCTAGGGCTTCTCTACTGTTCTTTGGCAGTCGGTCCTACTGCAGCATGGATTAGTCGTGCCAATACACTTCCAGCCTTGATCCAAGAAGCCCACACACACGCAGGCGGACACGCACGAATAGGAGCGTATTCTCAAATCACACCTAATCTTGTGTACTATGCCAAGGGCATCGTCCAAAACTGGGCTCCTGATTCCGCTCGAGCTAAAAACGCTGCCGCCTTTCTATCAACCGGCCCAGATGCCGTCCTTGTTATTCCAGAGAATCAATTTGATGAACTATCCTCTTTCCTGCCGGAAACTGCTGGAGTTGTAGGCCGTGCACGCCCATTGTTCAAAAACCAGGACTTTCTCCTGGTCGGCAACATGAAGGCTTCTGTACAAACAGTCACGAAACGTACCGCTTCGGTTCGGAGCATAAAGAAATGAATCAGCCGGAACGCCGCGCCCCAACGACACCTGTCCAATCGATAGAACGTCCGTGCCCCGGCCTCCTGTCGATTGTCATTCCTTGCTACAACGAAGAAGCTATCATTGAGGAAACTCATGCCCGCATCTGCAGTATTGCACCTCGTTTAGGCATGGAACTGGAAGTTCTTTACGTGGACGACGGAAGTCGAGACAGTACCCTCGGAAAATTAAGACAACTTGCAGTTGAAGACTCACGCATCGTTGTCATCGAGTTTTCTCGAAACTTTGGTCAACAAGCCGCTATGTCTGCTGGTCTTGAAATGGCACAAGGAGATGCCGTTGTCATCATTGACGCTGATCTCCAAGACCCACCGGAGGTGATCCTTGAAATGATCGCCAAATGGCGAACTGGCGTTGACGTTGCTTATGGACGCCGAAAATCACGTGACGGGGAGAGCACCTTCAAACTCGTAACCGCGAGTCTTTTTTACAGATTTTTCGCCGCGCTCATACCGTACCCTGTGCCTGTCGACACCGGTGATTTCAAGTTATGCGATCGTGCGGTCGTTGATACCGTCTGTGCACTTCCTGAGAAACGTCGATACCTTCGAAGCCTCGTTCCATGGGCAGGCTTTCATCATGCTCCAGTCGACTATGATCGAGACGCTCGAACCGCCGGAGAGACGAAATACTCTGCCGTCCGGCTACTCTCCCTCGCGGCAGATGCGGTACTTCTTTCATCAGACAAACCCGTCCGATTTATCTGGTTTCTCGCTGCCCTTTTTACTTTCGTAGGCACATCTGGACTTGTAGCAGAGCTACTATTTCCCTCAAAAGAAAATATCTCTCTCCCTACAATTCTCGCTCTTCTCGGATTTATATCGGCAACTCAAACTACCGCAATTGCTATCGTAGGCGAATATGTTGTCCGCTGTTATCGAGAGGCGCAAGCACGGCCCTCGTTTGTCATCCGAGACAGAACAACTGGCACCGATCAAGCACCAGAGGCCCCGATCAACAAAGAAGACTGTCCCGCTTAGCATCAATTCTTCAAAAAACGCGACGTGTCCTCGCCGTTCTCAGAGACCGACCACTTCCCACATTTGCTACAGCGCTGCTTCAATCGCTTGAATCAATTCTGGATCCTGTGGCGACACACCTGATTTGAAACGCCCAACAACTGCTCCATTGCGATCAATCAGGAACTTCTCAAAATTCCAACCAACGTCACCTGATGGGTCAGCAGATTCCGTTAGCGTCTTGTAAAGATTCGCCTTGCCTGCACCCTTCACTGTTATTTTTGAAAACATATCAAACGTAACGCCGTAGTTTTTTGAACAAAATGATGCAATTTCACTGTCACTTCCAGGTTCTTGGGCACCGAAGTCATTTGCAGGGAATCCCAGAATAACAAACCCTTTGTCTTTAAACGTGTCATACAGTTTTTGCAAACCCGCGTACTGCCGTGTATAGCCGCACTGACTCGCCACATTAACTATGAGCACAACCTTGCCGCTATAATCGCTTAGGTCTTGGTCCGTCCCATCAATTTTCTTCATCGAACCAACTAGTGGGGATGCTGCATTACCTGGTGTAGACATCGCGACCATTCCAATAACCAAAAGCACTCCAACAGCAAGTCTCATTACGGAAAAGGAAATCATGTGCAACTCCTTACAATGTTGATCTCACCTTTCTCTGGTGAAAGATCAATGAGGCCAAAAGTTCGATCTAATAAGTAAATCCGACTCCTCTATCTTAACGGAAAGAGAGGAAATGGCCTCCTGAAAATTCATTTATTTGCATGGACCGGCCCGTACCACTGCCTCATCAGTTTTATCACCAAACAGAACAAAGTTCTTCTGGAACTTCTCTGCAAGAGTTCGGGCTGCCTCTTCCCAGGCTGTCGGATCCGACCAGGCATTCCGTGGTACTAGGAGACGCTCAGGGACACCCGGCACCCGGCGGACCGCCTCGAGACCAAAAACAGGATCTCGCTCGGTCTGCTCATTGGTGAGTGAGCCAGCATGAATCGCATCGATAATACATCGAGTGCTTGATAGATCGATTCGTCGACCAACCCCTAGCCCTCCTCCAGTCCAACCGGTATTCACTAGCCAGGCCTGAGCCCCGTGACAGCGAATTTTCTCTGACAATAGACGTGCATAGACTGCTGGATGGCGAACTAGAAACGCGGCACTGTAGCATGGCGAGAAAGCAAGTTGCGGCTGAAAGACGCCCATCTCCGTTCCTGCAACCCGCGCGGTATATCCTGACAAAAACTGATACATCGCTTGCTCGGGCGTAAGCCTACTAACTGGCGGCAGCACTCCAGAAGCATCACACGTTAAAAAAATCACATGGTTTGGGTGACCCGCAAGAGATGGCATCCTTGTATTTTTGATAAATTCAAGAGGATATGCCGCTCTCGTATTTTCTGTTATCGCATTCGAGTTGTAATTTACTTCACGAGTGATCTCATCGTAAACAACATTTTCTAGAACTGTACCGAATCGAATCGCTCGGTAAATATCAGGCTCTTTATTCAGAGCAAGACCGATACACTTCGCGTAACATCCTCCTTCAATATTAAAAATACCGTCGTCACTCCATCCGTGTTCATCATCACCAAGAAGCCTTCTAGCTGGATCCGCTGATAGAGTTGTTTTCCCTGTTCCCGACAGACCAAAAAACAGAGACACATCTCCCGTCTTTCCCTCATTCGCTGCACAATGCATGGAGAGCACACCTTTGGGCGGCAACAACCAATGCATAAGTGTGAACACCCCTTTTTTCATTTCTCCGGCATACTCGGTACCAAGAATGACCTGCTCTTTCCGTTCAAGTGAAATATCTATGCTGGTACGACTTGTCATCTGCGCCGTAAAGGAATTTGCAGGAAATTGTCCCGCATTGTAGATGACACAGTCAGGATTCCCGAAGTTCTCTAATTCCTCGCGTGTAGGACGGATCAACATGTTATTCATAAAAAGAGCATGGTACGCCCTGGCGCAGATTACTCGGACTTTAATCTGATGATCTGGACTCCAACCCGCAAACCCATCAAAAACATAGATCTGATCCCGGGTATTGAGATAGTCAATTGCACGCTGACGATTCAAAAGGAATGTATGCTCATCAATAGGATGGTTCGTACTTCCCCACCACACATCCTTCTCTGAATCTTCATGACGAACAATATGTTTGTCCTTTGGACTTCTTCCAGTTTTTGCACCGGATCGTATTGCAATTGCACCGCTTGAGACAACACCCGCCTGCTCTCGAGTGAGAGCATCTTCGTACAATCGTGCGGGCGACGCATTCCGCACCACAACAGGCACGGTGATTTCTTGCGGGCTTAAATCTACGTGAATTGGCACGCTTCACTCCAAGGATAGTCCGTTTATTTCAGACACAACATGTGCATTTCTCCTCATACTCGAGCCTATTAGTTTACCTGCTTAGATAATGCCAACAGCCAAAATAAAAGACATCAGAAGGATACCGCATCCTGCAGCGAGTATGACCATCCCTACCGGGCTCGGCTGCACTCGTAAACGCCGAGACATTCTCCTCAAACGACGGCTCAGATCAGTCCACGCCTCACCTGCTTCATCTGATTGTAGAACCACTACACTGACGGTACGCAACGGACCGTTCCCCTCCACATGCGCCTGCAGCCCAAGCGTTGGTAAGGCAACACTCTCTCCTGCCCATCGAACTGCTGGATCAACCGCAGCTGCATTCTGTGCAACAAGAGGTCGAACCTGCTCAACTGTTGCGTTGTAGATCAGCAATCGCGGCCTCGCAAAAAGGATGCATACAGCAACAACCAGGGCATACAGGAGAAGCAAAATGACCTCTCCCCAAGGCGACCCTCCTAATAACGGCTGAACTGCGGCGAGTGGCCCTACTGCCACAAGACCTGAGAGGGCAATACCGAGCAGTGCACTATCCCATGCTGCAGACATCACAAGAGGCCGACGACGAAGTTGCAGCCCGCCCATTGCGCAGCAGTAAACACCCAATGGCACCAACGCGATCCAAAAGGGAAGGCTTTCAAGCCAAAAACTCATGACGCGTCCTCGTTGGAAGCAGGAAAGACAATTTCTTTGCCTGCTACAGAAAAGCCATGCCACACATGACAAGCAACCATATTATCTCAATGATGATCATAAAAATGAAGATGGCATACTTTCGTTGAGTTGCTAACACCAATTTTTGCTCTTTCATCAAAGTGAATCAGGCGAGGCAAAAACAATGTCCCTAACAAATGCGTCTTCGAAACTGTACACATTATGAAAGTCTTCACGACAGTCGTCGCTGGTTTTCCTCATTTGGCCCATGTCGATCATGTTGAACACAATTTCACCAATATCAGCGGTAGAATGAATCCCCCAAGACGACAATACCTTCGTTGCTAAATATCCATATTGCTGTTGTGCATATTGCCGAGCGGCTTCACACAAATCCTGGCCACTCACATGCTTTTCACTTTTCTTTTTTTCTCGAGCTGATTGCACATCTTCTGACTTCTCCTGCTCACCCATGCCAAGAGACTCTTGAGCAAAAGAAAGGGCTTCAAGAACAAACAGGTATGCATCTAGAGAATATCTCTGATCTCGTTCGAGCAAGTCTGCCAGCGGATGATTAGGGTCAATAAGAGGCATGTGTTTCTCGTGTAGTGGTATTAGCGTTCACGAGTATAGCACATGGGCCCTTAGGGCTATCTGGCGAGATGCTTCAGATACAATCAACTCCCAGGAGCCTGTTCTTCTATAAATGTGTATCCCAGTGGAGTGAGAGGCCTAGAAAAATCACGAATTAGATCGAGCCCACGATCTATGAGACTCGTCCGCGGGTCAAACTGATAGACATCTCGATCTTGGCCACCTGGCTTAAATACCTGAATGGCAAATGGCATCAGATCTGCGGCCCTGAGAATAAGTTCAACTTTTGAGAAATTTGCAGCATCGACCTGAAACTTAGGTAATGCTTCGAGCCATATTTGGTCCGTTAC
Source organism: Pirellulales bacterium (assembly GCA_039831725.1). Lineage (GTDB taxonomy): Bacteria > Planctomycetota > Planctomycetia > Pirellulales > UBA1268 > UBA1268. Next base: position 5,227 of record JBDOMQ010000334.1, on the reverse strand, counting down.
TGACGGTGGCGTAATAATTCGCATTGAATACCGCTTCTTCAGAGTGTCTGCCTTCGCGCCAAAAACAAATGGGAGCGGACCTTCACTAATTGCCCGTCCTCGCATTTCGGGCGGCAGCTTTGTTTCACGGAGCTGACGCTCACTGTGCCGAAACTCATAGATACTCGTACCGTTGCAGACCCAGTGCTCACCAGAATTTGAGGGTCTGGTATCGTATGTTCTTTTTTCGGGATTCCACTGCTTTGATGACTTCACCCGAAAAAGACCTTTATCAGGAGCAGCATATTTAATTT
>JBDOMQ010000334.1:0-4924 GCA_039831725.1 Pirellulales bacterium | reverse complement strand
TGTACTCCCATTTATAAAAAGTGCACGACCAGGTCGTCACCTTTGCGTTTCGGGCTTCCCATCCTACCAATAATTGTTCGACTGCCGCTCGTTGCTCAGGACTTAGTGCTGAAGCCTGATTCTGACTCAAGGGCTGGGCAGCTTGCTGCTGAGAAAAGCTTTCTGGTTGACCAAAAACTAAAACCGTGACTAGGAATACCCAGCGACACAGCCTGCCTGACCTCACTCTGCGGAGGGTGTTACGTCGTTGATCAGTGTGGACAACTCGGACTACATGCACGTCAAACTCCTCAATGATTTCTAGGACAGTAGCAATCTGCCCAAGCAATCGCGAGGTCTTTTTTCAGGGCACAAATCGTCCTGAACACGGGATTTCACCAATGAATGTCACGGGCAGACGCATTCTTCCGTAACTCTTGTAACTCACGAGAAAAGCCACCCGAAAGTATTGGAAATCGACACCAGGATTTTGGATCAAGGCTTTCGTCATCAAGATGAAAAGACGGTGCTAATCGCTCACGTTTCCACTGATTCCGTGACCACAACAGAAAAAAACGTTCCGTCCAATATCCTAATCTCTCAGCATTGTGCTGAGGAAATTCATTTATCAATTGCTCCCAAATCACAACGGGCATCTGTTGATCGCGAATCGCAAATCTCTCAATTCGATCAAGTACATCGTAAGGCATTAGATCAGACTCGTCAGTCTGCCCATCATTGGTTGGCCTCAATTCAGCGGTTGGCTGCTGCTTGTTGATGGCCCCCATAGCAGAAAGTGGCCCAATATCCTGAGGCCCTACATGCTCAATCCACGTAAGCCATTCTCGAAGAAACGCTTTGTCTATGCCTGCAATTGGTGCTATTCCGCCAGCAGTGTCTCCGTCCATGGTTGCATACCCAACAGCAGCTTCTGACCGATTGCTTGTCGCAACAAGCATCGCGTTATACAGGTTTGCTAACAGCCAAACTCCAGGCGCTCGAACCCTGGCCTGGATATTCTGCCGGGCAATATCGTCGCTCTCCCAACTAAGTTTTCTACCAATGACTGCCTCTGCAAGTTCTTCGTATTTCTGCACCAGTGATTCGACATCGAATTCATGGAACTTTGCTCCAACGGCAGATGCGATGTCGCGAGCCGCCTCTCTGGTTGTTGTACTGGAATTTGCCGTTGACTGGTAAACGCACGTGAGCACTTCAGCAACAATGGCTTGAACACTTGGATCTGAGTAGCAACTCATTGATAGCTCACGAAGATTGCCACGCAAGGAATCATCAAGACCAAGCCTCTTTACAGCATTGGGGCCGTATTCCCTAGCAATCATCGCAACCCCAATTGCAATGAGGCAAATAACTGCTGAGGAATCTGCACCACCACTTGCACTCACAACAAAACCACGACTTTTACTTTTCCTCAAGCTATCCATCAGCCCGAGGGATACCGCCCGGGTAAATTCCTCTCTCTTTCGAGTGCCTGGCTCCTGGCTACGCTCCCACTCACCTCGACTATCTCCACCATACGATGGGTCACGAGGAGAAAGAGTAGGGATCGTGAAATCGTGCGATATCACCTCGCAATGATCTGCAAGACTCGTGTGGGAAATACTTCTTGACTGAATAAGACGTATGACATCAACATCAACATCACCATCAACAATGGAAACATCTGCGAACGAGAACCGTTCACCACAAGCCACAAGACCAGAAGGATCAGCAATCAATGTACTACCATCGTAGACAATTCGACCCGATTCATTTCCCAGTAGATTAGCCAGTACGTACGCAGAAGCGAAGGCACGGGCCCCTTCTAAGACAAATCGTCTACGAATCTCATCCTTACCAAAAGCAAAATGACTGGCAGATGGATTCAAAATAACATCAACCCCACGGGCAGCAAGTCGGGCACCTGGCCGATCCGCAACCCATGCGTCTTCACATATCTCAAAACCAATGCGAACTCCACCACAATTAAATCGCAGATCACCAAAAGGCAACTGACGCCCAGCCACCGTGACCACATCCTGACGTCCTGATGGCCAGCGCCGAAACCAACGAGGCTCATAATGGAGACCGTCACCAGCCAAGTGCTGCTTCGCAGAAATTCCAAGAAGTTCACCGTCGACGAGCAGAGCAACCCCGTCGTACACACCACTAGCCCACCGCACTGGCAAACCAACCGTCAGAACAAGCCCCCGGCTGACCGGCTTAAGTTCGAGCAACATGTCCATAGCCGTTGATAGGACACCAGATGAATGAAACGCATCTTCGCAACCATAGCCACTGATACAAAGTTCTGGACAACAAAGAATTGAAATCTGACGACGACGAGCCTCCTCGCACGCTGATGCGATTCGGCTGAAATTGCCTTCCCAGTCCAACGGTGTTTGATTCAGGGCAGCCGCCCCGAGACGAATGAGTTGCACGTTTTACTCAACTGCTCTCTGGTACAGTCGACTCCTCAAGATAGGTATAGCCTCCTAGGCCATCTTCGTAAAACCGTATAAAACGACCTGCCTGCCCATCACTTATCAAGCCATCACGAACGGCCTCTTCAACTGAACATCGAAGATTTTTTGCCAACTCTTCAGGATTAAACTCGACATACTGGAGCACCTGACTCACGGTATCTCCTTTCACAACTGTATCAACGGCGACCCTTCCCTGTTCGTCCGAGCTAATATGAACAGCATGGGTATCCCCAAAAAGATTATGCAAGTCTCCAAGAATCTCTTGGTACGCACCGACAAGAAAAGCACCCAGATAGTACGGCTCATTCCTGAGCGAGTGCAAAGGAAGCGTCCGCTTCACATCGCGACGATCTATGAACTGCTCAATCTTGCCATCAGAATCGCAAGTCACGTCTCCAAGCACTGCCGAGCAATCGGGGCGCTCATGCAGTCGGTGAACTGGCATGAGAGGGAAAAGTTGCTTTATTGCCCACGAATCAGGAATTGACTGAAACAATGAAAAATTACAGAAGTACGTATCACAAAGACTTGGTGAAATTGCCTCAATTTCTTCCGGAACATATTCGAGTTGTTTCGCAAGCTTGTTAATCTTTTGACAAATCGACCAATAAACTTGTTCCACAATTGCTCGCTGATCGAGTGGCAAATAACCACTCGCAAATAAATTCATTGCGGTATCGAGTGATTGCTGAGCATCGTGATACGACTCAAGTAAATTCCTGACAGTAAGCCCCTCAAGAGTCTCAAGAAGATCCTGCACAGGCTGCTCTACATTTGATGATGGCTGCCTAATGTATTCGTGGCCTGCTTGTTCCGAAACACCTAGAACACTGAACACTAGCATGCTGTGGTATGCAACCACGGCCCGCCCACTTTCCGACATTATGGTCGGGTGTTCAACACCCGCATCATCGCAAACATTTTGAATATGAGAAACAACATCATTCGCGTACTCTTGAAGGCTGTAGTTCACACTTGACTCAAAATTTGTTTGCGACCCATCGTAGTCAACGCCTAGGCCGCCGCCAACATCGAGGAATTTCAAACCCGCACCACGTTTTGCAAGCTCAACATACACGCGAGCCGACTCATTCAGTGCTGCTTTGATATGGCGAATATTTGTTATCTGACTACCTTGATGAAAGTGCAACAACTGAAAACAATCACACATATCACGCTCAGCCAGGAGATCGACTCCTTTCATAAGTTCCGAGACACTTAATCCAAATTTGCTCCGGAACCCAGCAGAGGCATGCCATCGACCACTTCCTCTGGTCGCCAGCTTCATGCGCATTCCAAGATTCGGCCGAACACCAATTCTTTCAGCATAGTCCAAAAGTTGCGCAAGTTCAGAGAACCTCTCTACTACTGGAATGATTTTCCGCCCAATTTTTTGGGCAAGCATGACCATCTCTATAAACTCTGCGTCCTTGAAGCCATTACAGATAATTGGGGTATCGTTGTCTGCTAATGCGATAACCGCAAGCAACTCAGGCTTACTACCTGCCTCAAGACCGAATTGGTATGGACGACCAAACCGCAAGACTTCTTCGACCACCTGTCGCTGCTGATTTACTTTAATCGGATAGATACAGCAGTAGTCACCACGGTAGTTACTTTCCTTCATTGAAGAGGAAAAAGCTTGATGAATTTCTTGAAGCCTATGCTGCAGTATTTCCCCAAATCGCAGTAGGATCGGGAGATCAATACCTCGTACCTGAAGTCGATCGATGAGTTTTTTTAAATCAACGTGCCGCTTGGGATTTCTGTCTGGATGAACCAGTAGGTTGCCATTATCAGCAATCGAGAAGTAACCATTCCCCCAACGAGTAACCTCGTAGAGATCTGCAGAGTCGGCAACAGACCAATTCTCACGTTCGAGATCAACAGCCATGGCTTCCTCATAAAGTTCCAGAAAAACGAGTCCGGCGCGACAAGTCTAGCCTGCATGAGATCTTGAGCCACTTCGTGGCCTCATTTCAGGACGTTTTCCACTTTTTTAGCCGAAGAGACCTGGAATAACCTGGCCGCCATTTGCAATCTTCATTGGCCGACCGTTTTTTGCACGAAATGTCGTCTCAAGAGAAATATCGAGTGCTTTGAGAACACTTGTCATCAAGTCCTGAGACGAATAGGGTTCACTGGCAACCTCTCGACCGTCAGCACTTGTTTCCCCTACTACAACGCCGCGATTAAAGCCGGCCCCACCAACAACAGCACTCCAACTTCGGGCCCAGTGATCGCGACCACCGTTTCCATTGATTGTTGGTGTTCTACCAAATTCACCCATCCAAATGACAGCGGTCGTATCTAGAATGCCTCGATCAGCAAGGTCAGCGATCAATGCACTCATAGCTCTATCGAGATTTGGCAATCTTTGGTCAGCCAGTGTTCCAAAAATATTACTGTGGTTATCCCAACCACCAAGATTGACTTCAACAAAAGGCACACCAACTTCC
>JBDOMQ010000212.1:0-3504 GCA_039831725.1 Pirellulales bacterium | reverse complement strand
TGAAGAATCAATTTCATTCCTCCACGCTTCAATGCCTCCCTTGAGACTCTGGGCATTGCCAAAGCCTTGCTCTCGGAGCCATTTTGCTACGCGGAGGCTGCGGATTCCGTGGTGACAGTGCACAATAAGCCGTTTTTGCCTCCAAGGCTCTAATTCATCCAATCTTTCAGGGATTTCCTGCATCGGAATGAGCTTTGATTTTGCAATTTTTGCGATGGAATATTCTTCTTCTGTTCGACAGTCAAGTAAAAGGCAGTCGGCAGGTTTTGATCCATCAAACAATGTTGAGGCGTCGCTCGGATTAATTTCTGTGGGTAATGTCATAATTACAGTTTATTGCAATACGAATCATTACGGCTAGTGGGTGCTGTTGATTGTACGCTTAATGTGTCCACAATGGTGAGAACATACTGAAAGGTCGAGCTACACGATGCCCCTCAGTCATATTGACCCTATTGCTGCTCGTAAGTTTGCTGTCGATGTTGTAGAAAAACTTCGACAGCGAGGATATGAGGCAGTGTGGGCCGGGGGGTGTGTTCGTGATCAATTATTAGACCGAGTCCCCATGGATTACGACGTTGCAACGTCTGCTCACCCGAACAGTGTCAGGGAACTTTTTGGTCACAGGTACACGATTGCCGTCGGCGCTGCTTTTGGAGTGATCACAGTAATCGGCTCGAAGGCATCAGGAAATGTAGAGGTTGCAACCTATCGTTCAGATGCCGAATATATTGATGGACGTCGCCCCGTAGGCGTCACTTTTTGTGACGCACAAGAAGATGCTCTCCGCCGTGATTTCACAATCAATGGTCTTTTCTTTGATCCGATTGAAGAAGTGGTTGTTGACTATGTGGGAGGGCAGCACGATTTGGAAGAAGGGATTATTCGTGCTATCGGTGACCCAGGTATGCGATTCGGAGAGGATCATCTTCGGATGTTACGAGCTGTACGTTTTTCAGCTAATTTTGAATTCCCATTGGAATCTCATACTCGGGATGCCATCGACCTGCTGGCTCATCAACTTGCATTAGTCAGTCCAGAACGATTAGCTGCCGAGTTGCGGTTGATGTTTTCTCGTACCGGCCGGGGTCAGGCACTACGGCTTCTGGTAAGCACAGGACTCGTGAATCCTTTGTTCGGTGGCCGGTTAAGCAAAACGGAGTCTTTCTGGTCAAGTGCGTCGGATGCCCTTGATGCATTGCATGAACCGAGTCTTCCGTTGGCCATTGCAATCCTCTGTCGTGAAGAGCCTGAATTAGTTGCTGGCATATGTAATCACCTCCGGCTATCAAATCATGAGCGAAGACTTATTGCTTGGCTAGTCGAGGCATTTTCTATTCTCAGCTCGAAGAACGCTGCGTCCGATTACTCCCATGCTCCGTGGTCTCTTCTCCAGCCATGGCTTGCCCACGAATGGAGATTTTATTTAGTTGATTTTATGAGATCACTCGCTGTTATCGAATGTTTTTCATTAGAAAAGGTTGCTTGGGTTAACGAACGGGTGCAACGGACTGACGCGGAGCTAAACCCTTCCCACTTGCTTCGGGGCAATGATCTGCTCCAAATCGGTGTTCCGTCTGGACCTGCTGTTGGTCATCTTTTGCATCAATTACGAATGTTGCAACTTGATGAAAAAATTACCTCACGCGATGCTGCCGTCGAGTGGGTGAAGAAACAATGCATCGATGAGTGATGTCGCAGTGCGATTAATCAATAGTCATCGTGGTGGCTCATGTGGATCAGGCAGATCAGAGAGGGATCGCAGTTGGAAGACCTCTAGGAATCGTGGTGTTGTACGGTAACACGGGACCTCTTCTTGAGCATCAATCTGATCACGTGGAAGTTTGACTAATTCGAGCAAGCCTCGTCGCACCAGTTGCCGCATGACCGCAGGAGTAGTATCACATCCGAGTCGTGTCAAATCATCTCGAGCCACCGGCTGGTTCCAGGCAACGACAGCCAACGCATCAAGTGCCCCTGCATCAAGTCGTACGCGACGGGTTTTGGCCTCGAGGACCGCACCGTATTGACGAAATTCTTTCCTGAGTCGGAGAATCCAGCCGGTTCCTTCAGACACAACCTCGTACGGGCACCCATTGATTTCATAGTGGTGAGCAAGATCTCGAGCAAATTCATCAATTTCTGAAGAGCGGACTCCTCTCATAAGGCTTGCGACCCTTTCGCTTGAGAGTGGCTGCCCGTCGGGCAAGCCTACAAACAGTAGGGCTTCCAAAATCGACTGTGGATTTACGCGGCACGTGGGAGTCTGTGGTGCACCAGCAGCGTTGACTGTTTCATCAAGGTCTGGCGATGCATCAATCTCAACAACTTCTTGCGTGCTTTGTGTTGCCGACTCATATGGATCTTGCTCGCCCATCATCGCAGCAAATGCCTGCGCTAATCGATCGATTGACAGTCCACCGTCAGCTGGAGGTCCTTCGAATCCGCCTATTGTTTTTTTTGCCTTCCGTGGTTCATTCGTCACGAGTTGAATTCCTGTTTTTTAGTACTCATTGAACCATGTGACTCATTGAACCACGTGCAGGGGCCGCGTCCTGTTCGGGTTATGTCCGATCACTTCCAGCGTTTATCAACGTTTGTTTTCATGAATTTCAACGCATCGTTGGCCAGTTGTTCTTCCGTTGAGTACATCTTTCGCCATATTTTTGTGGCAGCAACAATCGCTGGAAGCGCTAGGCCGAATGCCTCTACTACCATCCAGCCATCCCAGTTTGTTTTCTTAATAGCATCGAATGTTTCATCCCATGCAACATGCCCTTGTCCCGGAGTGCTTCGGTCATTTTCTGAAATATGGACAATTTTTGTCCATGGCATTGCAGCATCAATAGCATCCGACAGATTTTTTTCTTCAATGTTAGCGTGGAATGTGTCATACATCATTCTGACATTTGGATGGTCAACTTCACCAATGAAGGAAACTGTTTGTGCGACGCTTGTAAGAAAATAATTTTCAAATCGATTGAGGTATTCAACCACAATTGTGACATCGGCAGTGGAGGCATACTCGCCAACCTGCCGCATCGTTTCTGCTCCCCACTTTATTTCATCGTCTGTTGGACCACACCCAGAGAATACGCCTAGAGCAGAGTGAGTTGGTCCGGCTAAAAGTTTCACACCCGAAGCGTGACAACAGTCGATGGTTTTTTTCATTGCGTCAACTGCCGCAGATCGTACGCTGGCGGATGGGCTTATTGGATTATCTTCTGCCCCTCGTATGGTGACTGCAGTTCGCTCAAGCCCAATGTCATCGAGTTTTTTTCCCCATTCTTCATAGAGTTTTTTATTTGGGTCAAACAGTGGCATTTCGACGCCGTCATACCCCATGGATTTTATTGCCTCAACCGTAGGTATGAGACCATCATGCATCGAGTCAGTCCAAAGAAGCAGATTAATTCCGTATTTCATAATGAAGTGCTTTGTTGAATGAGGAGTGTTCCAGAGTCCGAGATGGGATAATTCCGCGTTTATTCAACACCGTTCGCT
>JBDOMQ010000322.1:0-3521 GCA_039831725.1 Pirellulales bacterium | reverse complement strand
ACATTACGACAATGCATCATGGAATAGGTCTGCCCTCGGAACGACCTGGAATAGCAAAAATGATGAAAGCAGCAGGCTACAAAACAGGTTGTTTTGGGAAATGGCATCTTGGATACGATGATGAATTCAACCCTCTCAATCATGGTTTTGATGAATATTTTGGAGAGCTGCTCGGACATGCAGATTATTATCGACACAGTTATTACGATGGAACCTATGCACTGCGAGATGGTTTTGAATATCCATTCATAAAAGGTTATTTCACTGATCTGGTAAATGAACGAGCAGAATCATTTATTGAAAAGAATCATGATTCACCTTTTTTTCTCTACGTGCCTCACCTTGCACTTCACGCACCTTTTCAGCCACCAGATCGCCCGTTGCCACATGTCACTCCAAAGAATATGCACGACGGCAGTCGCGACATCTATCGACAAATGCTCGAACGAGTCGACCACGGGGTTGGTATGATTCTTGATCAGCTTGAAGAGCATGGTCTTGTCGACAATACACTGGTTGTCTTATCAAGTGATAACGGTGGGGAGCGCTGGTCAAACAACCTTCCATTATTTCATCACAAGCGAACACTCTGGGAAGGTGGTATCCGAGTACCGTGTGTTATGCGGTGGCCAAATCGGATCAAGCCAGGCACCGTATCGAGTCAGCCCGCCATTACGATGGATCTCACTGCGACGTTCCTATCTGCAGCTCGGGCCATTCCTCCAACCGATTATCAGCTCGATGGAATAGATCTTATGCCAGTGTTGGCTCAGCAAGCATCACAAACTGACCGCACATTTTACTGGAGGGTCAATCGCTCGAACTATCGCATGCGAGCAATCCGGCATGGAGATTGGAAGTATATTGATGATGCCGGGACGATGGATCTTTTGTTTGACCTAAAGAATGATATCAGTGAACGCAAAAACCTTTGTTATCAAAATCCCGAGAAAGTCAAAGAATTAAAGAAGCTGCTCGCAGCATGGGAAGCTGAAATGGATGCTGAGCCAAAGACCTTTACAGTTCACTGAGTATAATTTGAGCCTCAGCGAGTGATTACCGCCGACCGTCGACTGTGAACACTCAACTGATGGCGTTGAGCCTCTTCAATTTGAAGAATAAATTAGCTCCTTGATATTCTCTTACAATGATGACTTTTCGTAATGTTCATTCACTGCTTCTGTTTACTGGTATCTTTTTCATTTGCCAGCAACCAATAACGCCGGTATACGCACAAACGACATTGGTGTATTCACCAGCGCCGGCACTGAATCCTCTCAAAGGATTAGTACCGTACGCTCGACCTGCTTTCGACCAGTTTCCCCATAGCATGGAATTCAATTACCTTGCATTAAGCGACTTAGTTGTAGGTGAAAACAATTACAATTGGGAACCACTCGAAGATTTACTTGATGATATTGCCAGTCGGCACAAGCAAGCGATTTTTCGTGTCTGGATGGAATACCCTGATAAAGAAAAGGGCATCCCGGAGTACCTCATTAAAAAAGGTCTTCGGGTTACCGAATGGAATAATACAAATACAGCTCCCTTTCCACCAAAAAAAGTTCGCACACCCGATTATTCCAATCGTTCTCTACGCACCATGCTCACTCGGTTTATTGCAAAGCTAGGCAAACGATATGACGGTGACGCAAGAATTGGATTTATCACCGCAGGGCTTTTAGGCACATGGGGCGAATGGCACACCTATCCACGCCCTGAGTTGATGGCTGACAAGAGCGTGCAAAATGAAGTGCTGCAGGCATATTCATCTGCCTTCAAAAAAACACCTGTTCTTATTCGGTACCCCGCAGGGAAGGATGATCCGACGTATGTCCGCAATGACAATCAACCCTTCGGATATCACGATGATGCATTTTCCTGGGAAACGATCAACAAAGGGAAAGATCCGAAAAGTTGGTTTTTTTCATCCAGAATGCAACGTGCCAATGCGATGGACAAATGGAAGAACTATCCAATAGGTGGTGAAATCTCACCAGTGGTTTGGGGTACCATCTTCGATGAAAACCCTTCTCGTCCCCAAGCTCAAGATTTTGGTGAGTGTGTTCAACAGACTCATGTAAGTTGGTTACTCGATTCTGGCATGTTCAGGAAAGTACAGCCGACTGATCGTATAAACAGAGCGAAACAACACGTACAAAAAATGGGGTATGAATTCCAGATTTCTCGTGTGTCGTTTTCACAGAAAGATAATCAGACAAACGTAGAGATTGTCGTGAAAAATCATGGCGTTGCGCCCTTCTATCATGACTGGGAAATTGAATTGGGCAATTTCACGAGCAATGGCCAGCTTATAAAGCGAATTGAAACGAATTGGAGTCTTTGTGGCATCATGCCAAAGACAGAGAAGGTTTGGAGAACAACAATGACGATGCCAGAAGAACAACTCGCAGTTCGTGTGATCAATCCATTGCCCGACGGCATCCCACTCACGTTCGCAAATGATTCGTCTCTACAACTGGGAGAAGGCTGGCTGTTACTCCCAAAAAAATAGTATTGGAAAACTCCATGACCGCCTTTTGTCGTTCAGCCATATTCACACTATTAGGCTTTGTTCTTCTTCAAAAACCACTAAGTGGATCTGATACAAGAACCTATGACCTTGTCATTTACGGCCCAACCAGTGCGGGAATTGCAGCGGCTGTCCAAGCCAAACGTATGAATCTCGACGTGGTCGTTGTTGGTCCAGACAAACATCTTGGTGGCCTGAGTGCCGGAGGTTTGGGATGGACTGACAGTGGTAACAAAGCCGTGATTGGCGGAATCGCTTTGGAGTTTTACCAGCATATCTACCACCACTACGACCAGCCAAATGCATGGCGTTGGCAAAAACGTGATGACTATGGCAGCCGTGCACAGGGAACAGGCACAATCAACGGGGGCGGTCCAGCAATGTGGGTCTTTGAGCCACACGTTGCAGAGAAGATCTTTGAAGAATTTGTCAGCGTCAACAGTATCCCGGTGTATCGAGACGAATGGCTTGACCGATCCTCAACTGGCTTGCACATGCAACGCGGCAAAATCATGTCCATCACAATGCTGTCGGGCAAAGTCTTTCATGGAAGAATGTTTATTGACGCAACCTATGAGGGAGATCTTATGGCTGCAGCGGGGATAACATACACGGTAGGTCGAGAAGGAAACGAGCAATACAACGAATCTCTGAACGGCGTCCAGACTCACAATGCGCGCTCTCACCAATTCACGAACAACATAAGTGCGTATAAAGTGCCGGGTGACCCTACAAGCGGCTTGCTTCCACGAGTCCAGAATGTTGCCCCTGGCAAAGAAGGATCCGGAGATTACCGGGTGCAGGCATACAACTATCGCATGTGCCTGACGCGAGTGAAAGAAAACCGTGTACCATTCCCAAAACCGAATGGCTACGACCCTCAACAATACGAGCTGCTACTAAGGGATCTACTTGCAGGCTCACGTCACATCAACGGGAAGTTTGACATGCTCCCCAATCTGAAGACTGACACCAACAACCATGGGTC
>JBDOMQ010000151.1:0-3527 GCA_039831725.1 Pirellulales bacterium | reverse complement strand
CCGCAGTCCGCGAATAGACGAAGTTTCAGGGTGTTTTAAGCTTCAGATGTTCTCTGAAATTTGCTTTGAAAGAGTTGAATATTACGATTAGAAGCATAGCCTGACACGGTTTTCTATCAGCATACGGTGATCGTGTGATGCGCAACATTGTCTAGAGAATAAGCATTCATCTAAAGCGTTCGTGTGGGCCGATACATTGCCTGAGACCGTTCGTCTTGAAAATTGTTGGAGATTTAATGGAGTGCAAATATGATACGTACTCGCGTTTCAGTTCGGTATGTCTAGTCCTTGCAGGTGGACTTGCCGTGTGCCTTGTACTGACTGGATGCACAAAGAGTTCATCTCATGAAGGTCTCACTTCTGCAAAGCAGCCCAGTACAAGCAATTCTCGGGTAGAGGTCGTTACGGCTGTTCAGAAAGATGTTGTTCATACAACGAGTCAGCCTGCTACTGTCCATCCATTTTTCCAAGCCGATATCATTTCAAAAGTATCAGGTTATATCGAAGATGTCTTCGTTGATATCGGTGATGCTGTGAAATCTGGTGACGCCTTGTGTCAATTGTCAGTTCCTGAAATGGGAAAACAGCTTGACCAGATCCACGCAAAGCAACAGCGGCTCCTCGCAGAACTCAAGCGAGCTGAAGCAGCAGTCAACGTAGCCGTCGCACGAATTCGTTCGTCCGAGGCGGAGGCTGAGGAAGCTGCATCAAATATTAAACAGGTTGAGGCACGGCTCATCGCGAATAAAGCAGAATTAAAACGAGTCGTTGGTCTCGTAGAAAGAAAGGCAGTGACAATTGCCAATTTAGATGAAGCACAAGCAAGTAACGATGTGTCTGAAGCAGAAAAAATTTCGGCCGAGGCTGCATTGCGGTCGGCTCAGGCGAAGAAAGAGATTGCCGTTGCTGAACAAGAAGCTGCCCAGGCAGAGGTGGCGACCGCACAAGCGAGGCACGCTGAGTCGATTAAAGAGGGTGAAGAGCTTGAGGCAATGCTTCAGTACACCACAATTTGTGCACCTTTCGATGGAGTTGTGACATCACGGTCCGTTGATCCAGGAGATTTTGTTACAGGGACATCACAGGCGCATGGGCTTCTTCGCCGCCCTCTTTTCCATGTTGATCAGCAGAGTCGATTGCGAATCCGAGTCGCAATTCCAGAGCGTGATGCATCTGAAGTTGACGCTGGAGATCCTGTCGTTCTTCGGCTCGATGCCCTTCCGAAAGAACCGATTGACGCAGTAGTGACACGGGCAGCGCAACGCCTCGACCCCTCAACCCGAACCATGCTGGCAGAAATAGAGGTCGACAATGCTCGTGGGCAACTTCTACCCGGCATGTTTGGGTGTGCAACGATTATCGCAACAACAAGTAAAGACGCAATCGTTCTTCCAGCGTCGGCACTCCGTGCAGATGCTGAGGGAAATCCTTATGTTTTCCTGCTTGATGATCAGGACCGAATCGTAAAAAAGCATGTTGTCGTTGGTGCGGATGACGGTCATGAGATTGAGGTTGTCACCGGGCTGGTGGGCACGGAACGCGTTGTTGATGCTTTTGTTGGCTCAATTGAGGAGGGGCAGGTTGTGGAGGTCGTTCGGAGCGAATGATTGCGTTCCGAAGGAGTAAGGCACATAGATTATGTTTTTGATCCGCTGGGCATTACAGAACAGTTTTGTTGTTTTGGCGATTACACTTGGCTTGGTATTTCTAGGCGGAGCTGTCGTGCCAGGAATTCCAACCGACGTTCTGCCAGACTTCAAGACTCCAGTGGTTGTTAGCTTTTTTTCCTACCCTGGTTTGCCGACTCTCGATATGGAAAAAAGCGTAACCTCCCGAGTGGAGCGAGCACTTACCCTTGCAGGAAAACTCGATAAACAGGAGTCACGGACGCTACCCGGTGCTAGTGTCCTTAAAATTACGTTTCAGCCCGGGACAGACGCTTCCTCGGCAATGAACGACATCGTGAATCTCGAAGCAAGTGATATGTTTCATTTGCCACCGGGAATTGAACATCCATTTACACTCCGCAGTGAACCGGCGAATCTTCCAGTGGTTCTTGCGGCAATATCAGGCGATGGTCTTGATGAAACAGTACTCTACAAAATCGGTTACTATGCGGTTCGGAACAAGATGGGTGGACTCAAGGGAGTTCAGATCCCTCATCCTTTTGGTGGCCGCTTTCGTCAGATGATGGTGTACGTTGATCCAGCCCGTCTTCAGGCGCATGATCTGACGCTGACTGATGTTGTTGAAGCGGTTCGAAATAGCAATCTCGTCTTAGGTAGTGGAACGCTTCGCCTAGGTGAAACCGACTATCAGGTTCACTCAGTCAATACCTTGCCCGGAGAAGCCGAGATCAACGCAATCCCGATTGCCGTTCGTGATGGGCATCCAATATTCCTTCGCGATATTGGTGAGGCTCGCGATGACGCAGCGATTCAAACGAATATCGTTCGCGTTAATGGTGAGCGGAGTGTGTACTGCCCGCTGCTGCGTGAGCCCGGAAGTAATACTATTGCCGTTGTTGATCGTATTCGAAAAGGTATTGCAGAAGAAATACCACGCATGAAGGCACGAGGTGAGATTCCAGATGCAGCGAAAGTAACACTTGTCGGTGACCAATCAAGCTATATTCGCGATGCGATTGGAAACCTGCAGCGACAGGTTCTTTTGGGCGCTTTTCTTGTAGCTATTGTCGTGGTTGTCTTTCTGAGGCGGCTGTTGCCAACACTTGCAATTTTACTCTTACTACCTTCATCACTTCTTGTGGGTGTCTTGGCACTCCATTTTTGTAACGTCTCAATTAATGTGATGACACTCGGTGGCCTTGCGCTTGCTGTTGGTACCGTTGTCGATGCAGGGATTGTGGTTGTTGAAAATATTATTCGGCACCTAGACCGTGGAGAATCGAGACAAGAAGCGTCGCGGAAAGGTGCCGAGGAAGTTGCGGCTCCGGTATTAGCCGGCACCATCACGACACTGGCTATCTTTCTTCCAGCGCTGTTTCTCAGTGGCATGGTGCGATATCTCTTTGAACCACTTGCTCTGTCAGCCGCTGTATCGATTGCAGCGTCTTACATTTTTGCAATGACACTTTTGCCGGCCTTCTGTGCGAGGTTCTTTCGGGAGAAAAGAATAGATGATTCGCTGAAGTCAGGTGACAGGCAGGTCACAAGCTCTTCGTGGGGGTATGGCACGCTGCTTTCAAAGGGAATTCAAAAGCCATGGCTTACGTCCTTTGGTATCGTCGCTACTGCGGCAGGCTGTTGCCTTCTCTTGCCGCGTGTTGGAACAGAGTTATTTCCGACCGTCGATGATGGTGTTTTTGAGATTCGGCTTAGAACATTGCCCGGTACTCGCATTGAAAATACCGAAGCGATTGTGGAGCAGATTGAGGAGACAATCCAAGAGGTGATACCAGCGGACGAACTAATGACTGTCCTTGCGAATATTGGTCTGCCAGTTGGGAAGGGGGCTGGGTTTTCAACTATTCTCAGTCCAAATTCAGGGCCGGACTCTGCCTTTAT
>JBDOMQ010000398.1:0-17565 GCA_039831725.1 Pirellulales bacterium | reverse complement strand
AGTTCTGCAGAGTTAATTAGAGGATTTCGAGAGTTTGAAACGAATTCAGTAGATGAAGATCGTGTTCGCGAGGGGCTTCTTAGTTATTACACAACAGCCGCAGATACAAACGAAGATTCTCAGCAGAGCGAAGGTTCTCCACAGGTGGATGGCCCGAAAGCCGATGTGATGATCAAAGCATTGCAGGGACCAGGGCTACGGCTCCATGATCTTTACGTTCGAAGCAATTCAAATGGATTAGGCAAGAAAAGTTTGTTGAACGATGCTGGTGATGGTTCGGCGTACTCTGTTGGGCATGCTGAACTTCATCCAGTTATGCGGAGCATTAAGGAGAGATTGCGGCTCTATGATGTCCTGCTTCTCGATGCAACTACTCGAGACGTCGTTTATAGTGTGAATAAGGGGCGTGATTATGGCGTGGGGTTTACGTCGAATGTGTTACAGCGAACCGGGCCTGTTGATGCGGTAGATATACTACTTGATGGCTCAATTGAAAATGGTTTCACCTGTGTCGACTACGCGATGTACGGGCCAGCAGGTATTCCAGTTCTCAGCCTCGCCACGTTGGTGCAGAGTGAAGGTAATGTGTCGGGTGTACTACTATTTCTTGTTTCATTCGATCAGCTGGATCGAATGATTTCAAAAAGTACTACTACCTCAGGTAGCGTGTTGTACGAGGTGTATGGAGACAAATGGACACGGGCGACTGGCGGAGAAACTCTGGAGCCGAGGCCCCATATTTTTGTTTCTGATGAAGCACAGCGGAAGTTTGCTGCCTTTACAAGCTCGAAGAGCTACACGTCTGGTGACAAGGACGGAGCCCGAGCCCTACTGTGCTCTGCATCTTTAAAGTCGATTTGTCCACAAGCGGTCAATTCAGATATTGTCTGGATGCTTGCTGCAACAACACCTGAAGAAGACGTCATGGCGTCAGCATTTGCTGTCAAAGTATTTGGACAGATGGTGTTCGGAGTCACTTCTGTTGCAATCCTTTTGTCGGCATTTATTCTCGCGCGTTTGCTTACGAAGCGTCATGCTGAACAACTCCGGCTTGCTGAAATGGTTACCAATACATCAGTGCAACTGGTTCAGGCTGATGCAGAACTTGAAGTTATGTATCTGAACCCAGCTTCAGAACAGTCGTTGAAGTTACACCCCGAGATAGGTGTTGAGGGTATCGGCGTCACGCTGGCAGAACTGTTTGGGCAACAGCCCGAAGATTTTGAATTTATGAAGGACCCAGGGAGTCTGCCCCAGGCAATTCAGGTTCACTCTGGTAGTGAGGAGCTGGAACTCCACGTGTCTTCAATCGAAGGTCGTCACGGCGAGTTTCTTGGCCCTATGGTTACGTGGAGCATTGTGACTGAAAAGGCGCGTGCGGCAGAGCGAGAGCGAGAGCTTTCTGCTCAGATAATGGCATCAAAAGATTCCCTCGAGAAATCACAGCGGGTTTTGCAGCAGGGTGTTGATTCACTTTCCAATCTTTTTGAAGCTGCTTCAGCTGGGGATCTCACCAGAGAGGTTGCTCTTGAAGGGAGTGACCAACTTGCCGCGTTGGGGCAAAATGCTGGTGACATGCTCAAGAATCTTCGGGAAGTCATTTCCAAAATTGCAGCTGCAGCGGAGCAGCACGGCGAAGGTTCACGAATGATCGCTGATAGCGCGTCTAGTCTCAGTGAGGGTGCGCAGAATCAGGCGGCTAGCATTGAAGAGATTAGTTCTGCGATAGATGAGCTGGCGACGTCGATTGTTGATGTCTCGGGCAATGCTGCTAATTGCCAAAAGGAAGCAAACAAGACAGTGAATCTTGCGCAGGCCGGTAGCCAGGCTGTCCGCGATGCAGTCGACTCGATGAAGGCGATTCACAGTTCTTCTGAGCAGATTCGTGACATTATCACGATTATCAGTGATATCACTTCGCAAACGAATCTATTAGCATTGAATGCCGCCATTGAAGCGGCCCGAGCCGGTGAACACGGTCTTGGCTTTGCTGTTGTGGCTGAAGAAGTGCGTAAGTTGGCCAATCGTACAAGTGAAGCTACTACAGACATTACCCAGCTGATTAATGAATCATCTGCAAGAATTCAAAAAGGCGCATCGCTCTCAGAGATCGTTGGCGGATCACTTGAGTCGATTGTGACTGCCGCCGACACAACGGCGAATGCGGTTGGTGAAATTGCTCTTTCGAGTGAATCACAGGCAAGAAATGCTGCAGAGGTGAAACGAACAATTTCATCGGTGTCGCAGACAATTGAGAGTAATGCAGCAGCATCAGAAGAACTCGCCGCAAGTTCAGAAGAACTTGGGGCTCAGGCACAAGGGCTGTGGGAATTAGTCCGGCAGTTTAGACTGTAAGAGCTTTTGTATGGGAGAACGATTTCAGTCTCTATACCGCCGCCTGAATCCGTACGGCTGCCTAGAATCCATACTTGTACAAGCTGCGAATAAAAATTGCTGAATATCAGTTTGTCAAGAACGGCATCGTTTTTACGAAATGTATTTTGTATAGTCCGTTGAATCATTTTTGCCTCAAAGCACATTCGTAAAAAGATCTCATGCCTGACTACGCTCATCTTGACTTTACGACGTGGTCTTCGAAAGCCGAACTTGTGGGCGACGTTGCTGAAATGCTTCCACCTCAAATATTGCAGCAGTATCCTCCCGGTACCTCACTTCAACGGCCGGGCTATGTTTTTCGTGATGGCCTCGACAATTCGTACCGTTCGTTCATTATCTCAGATGATGATCGAAAATGGTGGAGTTTCCTGTGGAGTGGAGATCGAGTGCAGGCCGACAACCTGCTCGATGTTGCTATTGATGTCTGGCAGTCGCGTCTTTGTAACGTGCTTGATGAGTCGTAACTTTCTGCCGTGACTGGCTCATGTGACGATCAACCCTCAAGGCGACGAAGCAAGTTGATGTTGCGGATGTCGTTTTTTGGATCTGGCTTGCCGTCAGCGCCTTCCTTTGGTGTTTCGAGAATGAAGGGAACTTTCTTGAGCTTTGGGTGAGTCACAAGGAGTTTAAAGGCAGCACGTCCAATTGCACCCTCGCCGATACCTTCGTGGCGATCGACATGCGAACCTTGCTCCCGCTTGGAATCATTTGCATGGATTACTTTGAGTCGAGAAAGGCCAATTGTGTCGTCGAATTGTTGGATAGTTTTGTCAAGAGATTTTTTTGGTTGGAGTGGATAGCCAGCTGCGAAAACATGACATGTGTCAAGACAGACAGCAACACGTTTCTGAAGTGATTTGATTTTGTCAATTCGCTGAAGCATGGCGGCAATTTCTTCGAACGTATCGCCAAGACAAGTGCCTTGGCCCGCTGTCGTTTCAATGAGAATGCCACTGCTGAGTTTCTTGGTTCTCCGTAAAGATTCAATAATCCCATCAGCAGCACGGCGCACAGCGACCGTACGATCCTGATCCCCTGCGGCTCCTGGATGCGCCACAACCCATGGGATTCCAAGAAGCTCTGCTCGTTCTAATTCTGTCACGAGTCCCTGTATTGATTTCTCACGAAGCGTTTCGTCTCCAGATGCCGGATTGATGAGATACGAATCGTGGGCAATCACAAGCCTCAATTTAGCCGTCTTCACTGCTTCTCGGAAAGCTGCTGCAATGTCTTGGTCAATCGGCTTCACTGCCCATTGATTTACGTTTCGCGTGAAAATCTGCATGCAGTCGCATCCGGCTTCGAGTGCTCGATCCACAGCTTTGGGCAGCCCCCCAGATATTGATTGATGCGCTCCAAATGGGCGAGCCGAACGTTTGCTTGAGGATGACGTGCGCGTCGATGCTGGCTTTTTCTTTATTACTTTTGGCATCATGGTTCTCGGGGTAAGGAAGTAGAAAGGGGAGCATATTGCCCGATGAGGATATTCATGTTTTGCCCATTGATGCAAGGAAGTTTACACTGTGGTTCAGGCGATTGCGTTTCAGGGCATCGTTCCAGCTCGAAGGGAAAATAAAATGGTCCCAGTTCTATCATTTCTTGTTATTGTGCTCGGTCTTGCAACAGGGCTTATGCTCACTGTTATGGTCGTTCGTCCTATGCAAGCAGCAAGACGAGCAGAGAGGCTTGCGCGTATACAAAGAGATTTTCGTCGGCAAAGAGAACAGCTTGAGGCGAAGTTTATTGATGAAGCAGGTGCAAGTGGAAAGCCTCGGGGTCTGAGATGGTCGGATGTGGCTTTTGACGATGACGTTATCTATGCCCGTGATCGAAAAACTGGCGGACTGAAAGCTCTTGTGGCGATAGAGGTTTGTTTTGAAGCGATTGAGGGTGGTGGCATGGAGGAGGTTGAGGCAGTGTCAAACGTTCGAGCAGCAACAGCCGAGTTTCTTCATGACGGTGAGCGTTGGTTTACCAGAGGACGAGTGTTCTTCAATCTCGGGCCAAAAGGACTTATTCGGTACCTTCATGCTGATCTCGAATCAGTTGAGTGTGGCGCGGCAGCGGGAATGAATCCGTCAGCAACAAAACCGTCTGCAATATAGTGCAGGTGTAAAACCTTGTATGTGATAGCAGAAGATAGGCGAACAGCGTGGACTTTGTGTCCCGGTTTAAAAGAAAACACCACGAATCATTGGTCTGTAACGCCGCAGTTTCCCATTCTCGACCAGCATCGTGTTCAGACTGTGATCCACTGACGCTCCGCGCCGATATATCTAGCAGGGCTGATGCAGGGCTGATGGTAGTGTCGCGCGATGATGGGTGGTTGGGGTATGGACAAGCCAGTATTCAGGATGTTCTTTGGTCGGAATTGGTGCCTTCCTGTGTTGGCGTCAATACTGTGTTTGCCGTGCGCCCTTGCAGTCCAACATTCGGCAATCAATCGGGAGCCTGCAAAAACGCAGAAAGAGCGATGTGCTGCGGCGGATGGATATCTGTCTGACAGTTGCGAATATTGGCAAGCCGCCAATCGTATGAGAACAGGCTGTTCGCATCTTACTGTTGAAGCCTATTACGCTGCCGCGGAAGCTGCCTGGAATGCTATTTGGACTGCTCCGGAGTCTCCAGCCGTTGTCGAAGATGCCACAAATGCCTATGGCGATGCACTCGTGGGGCTTTTACAAACAGCACGAGAGCAGGGGCGGCTTCAGCCCGGAGGCCTCTGGATCGGGTCACGGTATAAGCCGATCCGAATCCCAATCGTTCTCAAAGGTTTGCCGATTTCTCCATGCAACATTGAGAGTATTGAGCCATTTCAACCGCCGAAAGACAAACGGCTTTCTCGCAGATACTATCGGCCGGGTTTTGGTTTGCCGGTTACTGTTCGTGTGAAGCCTGGTCCTGAAGGAACGATCGATGGCGACTTTGATCCACCACGGCTTTCTCTGACAGCGACAGCAGTCCTGCGATTCAAAGTTCCAGGGAACGAAAAACCAATACAAAAATTTGTCGGTCCGTTAGCAAGAGAACGGGCTCCTGCAGTGCTTGACCTCGTTGAGCCCTTGGCGGTGTCAGGTGTTCACATTGGTGCTGCCCACCCTCCACTGGCAGCGGATCTCAGTATGCCGATGCTTGACATGCTCGACGGTATGCCTGACTCAGGATTAGAAGGCTTTGTTCTGCCATTCGAGGGAGGGGTTACGGAGCCTCGATTAGAGTTCCTGCAGCCCCATGTGAAAGGAAAGATACCGGTTGTATTCATCCATGGGTTAGCCAGTGATGAAGGCACCTGGTTTGACATGATCAATGATTTGCGATCGTGTCCACTATTCCAACGATATTATGAGCCATGGGTGTATCACTACCCAACCGGGGCGTCTTTTCTTCCAGCGGCTGCTGTCTTGCGTCAGAGTCTCACAAGGGTTGTACGAGAACTGGATCCCAGTGGTGAGGATAGACAGTTACAGAATCTCGTGCTGGTAGGACATAGCATGGGTGGTTTGCACGCAAAACTTCAGGTTGTTACCTCGGGAAATCATTTCTGGAATGCCATGGCAACAGTGCCATTCGATACGGTGCGTATGACATCAGAGGTACGGGCTAAAGTTGCTCCCGCGCTTTTCTTTAAGCCGGTTCCATTTGTAAAGCGGGTGGTTTTCATAGCAACTCCACACCAGGGTTCATCACTCGCTTCGCTGGGTCTTGGAAAATTGGCTTCCCTTACAATTGAACGCCCTGCTGAACTGACTGCGATTCATGACCAATTAGTAGCTGACAACCCCGGTGCCTTACGGCCTGAGTTTGAAGAGTCTCTCCCAACAACGATCGACGTGCTTACGCCGAACTCACCCCTCCTCGACACCCTGTATCATCTCAGACCTGCTTGCTGGGTTACAATTCACAACGTTATTGGTGTGGCTCATCATACGCTGCGTGGTGAGCGGACAGATTGCGTTGTCTCAGAAACGAGTGCGCGACATCCAGGGGCACTCAGTGAACTTGATGTGAAGGCAACACACACAGGTGTTCATCATAAATTGATAACTGTCGCTGAGATTGAACGGATTTTACGGCTCCATCTTGTAGAGTCTGGGCTTCGTACAGCCAGCAACTAATGCAAAGAGGCTGGCATGGTATCGCAAACATGCGAACGTTCGCTTCAAAGTCCTCGCCGCGGTTTCATACTTTGCAAAAGCAGGCCGCTTCCTGAAGCTCATTTTTTATAGTTGGCTCCGAACTCTCAGTACGAAATCATTGGGGTGTCACGGGAACGGCAAGAGATGCAGATTCTTGAACTGGTGAACTCACGAAAGCAACGATTGTTTTGTACGAATAAAGCGGTTTTATGTACGAGGAGCGCATTTCGTTACTGCGGGACATGAATTTTTTTACACAAGGGCTTCGAATGCGATTCGTTTTCGGAAGTGTTGAAAATATACTCAAAGTGGATTTGGTGGGGGATGCATCATTACTTTATGGAGTTCTTGTTATGAACTATTTAAGAAAACAGGTGGCAAGCCGGAAAGCATTTACGCTTATCGAGCTTCTAGTGGTTATCGCGATTATCGGTGTTCTTGTTGGCCTTCTGCTGCCGGCAGTACAACAGGCGCGAGAGGCTGCGAGAAGAAGTGTTTGTACGAATAACCAGAAGCAGTTAGGGCTCGCGCTTCATAGTTTTGCCGATACAAACGTGGAACGATTTCCAGCTCAGAACGGTGGTACGTGCTGTTGGACAAAGGGGCTTATTTGCACTAACTCAAATAACGCAAACCGTAGAAGTGTTTTTCTTGAGCTTTTGCCATTCATTGAAGAGGCCGCAGTGTATGAAAAAATGATGTCCGGCTATGGTGGTCGCACGGCAGGCGGTGTGTACCCGTGGTGTCGTTGGGATGATGTCTGGAATATCAGTCCTGCGGCATATCGTTGTCCGAGTGATCCGGCAGATGGATGGCAAGACGGCCCGACGAATCCACGGCAGTCTGGGAACTATGTAGCCTGCACGGGTGACAATGTGCACCAGCACAATGGTCGTGGTACGGTTGGCAATTGGAATGCTGACGCGGGCAGGGGGATTTTTTATCCTGCAACGTATGATTCGAATAACGAAATCAGTTCAACTGGTTGTAAGTTTGCAAAGATTACAGACGGCCTTTCCAACACAATTGCTCTGAGTGAAGTGAGGCACCATCTTGAGACGAGTGGTGCTCCTACGGCAGCTGGAGCAAAAGACAGTATTTTTCAGTACGAGGCGGTCGGTCTCAGTGGGCTTAGAAATAATCCAAGTGTCTGCCTGACCTATAACTCTGGAGGCTACTTGCCTGCTGGGACGTCGAGGAAAGGCAAACGAGGAAACTGCTGGCGAGATGGACAGATCGGTCGGTCAGGATTCAATACGGTGCTGCCACCGAATTCTCCATCCTGTTCGGAAGGGAACAACCAGAATGCTGATGCCACAACTGTTGTCTACCCACCAACAAGTGGGCATCCAAGTGGTGTTGTCGTCGTCATGGCTGATGGGGCGACAAAGTTTATCAACGATACTATTGACTACAACGGTGGGTCTTCTCAGGCCCCTCGTAGAGACGCAACTGGCGCAAGTCCATATGGTGTCTGGGGAGCAATGGGAACCAAGGCTGGTGGTGAATCTATTCGCCAACCGTAATTGTTTTTTTCGTTTTTTAGCTGATAGGATCGTTGCACGATCCTATCAGCCTTTTTGTGTTTCTCAGGTATGCCAGAACAATTGGAAAGTGAGAAGGATTGTGGAAGTCAGAATTTTCAGAACACGAGGCTTGTTGCTGATCACCGCGTGTGTTCTCGGTCTGGCCTCAGGCTGTTCTAGAGGGCGGCAGTATCCGCCAACACATTCTGTCAGTGGTTTCGTAACAGTCGAAGGTCAGCCTGTTGCGGAAGCACTTGTTTCTTTTTTGGGCGACGATGGTCAAAATCCGGCGAATGGTGTAACAGATGCTTCCGGGCGATATGAACTCACGTCATTTACTCGTGGTGATGGTGCAATGGAGGGTTCATTTCGGGTGACAATAGTCAAATATGAAAAAGAGGTTGAAGACGAACCTGCAGCCAGTGCAGAGAAGCCAGCAGCAGAAGAAGCTGACTCGGGGGAAACAGGAAACGAGGGCTACGTGCCCGCGGGTATGCTTGTCTCGCAATATGACACAGGTCCAAAAAACCTTTTACCGAAGCAGTATGCAGATCAGCAGAAAACCCCTTTGACTGCGGCCGTGCGAGCAGAAGAGAATTCAATCGACTTCGATCTGTCCAAGTAAGCCGAGTTTTCAAAAATAGGAAAGGCTAGTGAGTTACACCTACGGAATCAGTTTTTCGTATTCTTCGATAGACGCATTATCTCGGCATGCCTGAATGATCTTGCGTCCAAGTGGCTCGAGTTCATCATGGTCGAAGTGATTAAGGTGCTCGAGGAAGAACGTTCGAAGAATATCGGCACCTTTATCGTAGGCTTCGGTGCCAACTTCTGGTTGCTTTGAGACATCGAAAAACAGAGTGCCTATTGTCTGGCCTTCAACCTGCATGGACTCTCGGTGATGGCCGAGAAGTGAACATCTGGCCGGTTTTAATTCGGTCGGACGAAATGTAGCTGATCCTCGTCGAGCAAGATATTCACGAGCCACCCACTGTGGTGCGAAGCCAGTTTTCCAGCAGCCAATGTGTTGGTTCGGAATCAGAACAAACAGTGTGCTGGCAGTCTCCCGAATCTGATTCAAGAGAATGTTTGCCTGGTCAACTCGTCGGCCAGTTGCAAACGGCCAGTAGGAACCGACACCCTCACTTTGCATGCCTCCCTCATCCACAATTGACGGATTGCCATGGCCGCGTGGTGCCACAAGCCTCCAAAGCCATGCCAGCGCAGGCGGAAGGACATGGAATAGCCCGATAATACCGTACGTTGGGTTCTCACGTGTACATGGTGGGCACCGTACACCAAAGCTTCTGATGTCGACAGAAACGGCTTTGTCAACAACGTCGTGGCAGTATTCACGAGGCATGACGACTCGAGGGTTAGGGCATCGTTTCCCTGGCTCGTCTTCCGTGTGTTCCCAGATGAGTGTAGTGGCGTTTGGTTGGGCTTTCAGGTTGAGGAATAGTAGCGGCCCGGGTGGAGAGATTGTGAGTTTTTCCAGTTGCGGATCAACACCGTATTCTTCGATGTGATTCACACGGATAAACCAGGCGCTTTCTGCATCCATAAGGGACAGGGAGCCGGGCCGAGAGTCTTCACCCTTCAGTGTTGGGTGACACAGAGCCATGTCGTCAGTCACCGGGTGCAGTTCACAGCCTCGAGGGAGAGCCAGAGACCGAGAGTCATTGGTGACGGTGTTGGTCGCAAGTTTGAGCTGGCCGTCAGCTTCGCGGTGCATGTGTTCGAGCATCTCGCTTTTGCCACCACCGCTTGCTCCTTCATGCATGATTGTCGTGACATTTTCGTAGGGAGTCACAACTTGCACTGTTGAGCAATGAGCTGTTGTCCATGGTGTTTCTGCTCGTTCTCCCATGGTCAGCAGCATTCCATAGACACCTTTCTTCGCAGAGGGACCGGGGTACAAGTTGTAGCTGAACAGTTCATGAAGGCTCGTGCTGTCATCAAAGCGGCGATTGTGAACGACTACTTGTTTGCCGTCAAAGTGCGTGTGGCGAAATGGTGGAGCGACGTAGACAACAGCCTCGTGATAGTAGTTGTCTGCCTGATCGAGTACTTCTTGGACGGGAGTGATACCTTGCAGTAGTGCGAGACCAAGAGCAAAAAATCCAGCATTGGCTGGACAGATCGCCACGGCGTCGAGTGGCTTGTCCGGTACGCCGGACTTAAAGAAAAAGCAACCGATTGGTTGTGTTTTGAGCCACTCGATGGTTTCATTCCGAAGGCCATCAAACTCCTGCCCAAATCGTTTTGAAAAAGTAGGTTTGTCCGTGTTCTGGTCGTCCGCAATGACCATACATTCCGGGTCGCGACGACGCATGTATGCATCAAGATAATTGGCTGCGATGCCATTTGTGGCACGGCAGACCTTCGCTTCGGGTACAAAGCCACGATCAGGAACGTCATACCCAACGGTATAGAAACCATCTCCGCTACACTCCTCAGGCGGGGCTGCTGCTGCAACAAGCTCTTCAACAGAGTTGAAAAGAGTGAGTTGTCCGGCTGCATCAGCGGCTTCCAGAATTGACATGGTTGTCGACGAAAGAGTGAGGCCGGGGAGTCGTGATATGGGCATATGTCTTTTGGTGGTTTTTGGTCAGTCGGGTGGTGGAAAGCGATGCCGCCTGTCTCATCGCGATAGATATCTAAGTATAAGACTTTTTTTCTCGTGTGATGAGTATCAGCACTAAATCCCGGATTGGCCCCTATGTTTGTAAATTTCAGGAGAAAAAAGATAAAAAACGGAGAAGTGAGTCGTCTGCATCTGAGGCTTGCATTGGCGGGAAACAGAATAATACAGCTGCAGCTTTCAGCCCCAAAAGAAATTGCCCGGAATGACACTAAATGGATCTCCACGTTTACTCGTCGTGCGACGTGGTCAAGAGGAAGAATCGTTTCATTGCGGTCGAGCCGTTGTTACGACTGCAACCGGCGAAAGAGTTTCGTCCATTGGCGATGTTGAAGCATCTGTTTTTCCTCGTTCGGCCATCAAGCCAATTCAGGCAATCCCACTTGTTGCGAGTGGAGCTGCTGGAAAATTTGGTCTTACTGATGCTGAGCTTGCAATTGCCTGTGGATCCCATGTTGGATCACCGCTACACGTAGCAACAGCACAATCAATTCTAAAAAAGATTGGTTCATCTCGTGATGCACTTGATTGTGGTGTGCATTGGCCGCTTGATTCTGGTGAGTCTCGAGCACTCGCTGCACATGGAGAAGAACCAAATGTGCTTCACAACAACTGTTCCGGAAAGCACTGTGGATTTCTCGCAGTTGGTGCGGTCCGTGGTCTTGACGTAGCCGGGTATACAGATGCACGTCACCCGGTCATGCGAGAAGTGACCAATGCAATCTCTTTACTTGCAGGTGTAGAACTCGATGAATCACGGGCGTGTGTCGATGGGTGTGCGATTCCTGCATTTTCAATGCCGCTTGTTTCAGTTGCCACAGGTTTTGCTCGTCTTGGTACTGGCGAAAGCTTATCTCCGTCGCTGGCGAGTGCGGCTGCACGTATCCGGTCAGCCGTCGCACAAAGCCCACTCATGCTTTCTGGAAAGGGGACTGTCGACACATGTATAGCAGCGGAGTGTCGCGGTGAAGTCTTCGTAAAGTCTGGGGCCGAAGGTGTGATGGCTGCAGCGATACCAGCCATTGGTTATGGTCTGGCGGTTAAGATCGATGATGGTGCCCATCGTGCCGCAACGGCTGTCATGGCGAATCTTCTTTTACAGGTGCTTCAAAAGCACGAAATCGCAACCGCCAAAACCATGGAAGTGCTGCAATCGTATGCACGTTTTCCACTCAAAAATTGGAACGGCACAACGGTCGGCTCAGTTGAACCGCTGTCATTTGCTGGCCAATAAGTATCTGCGGTTAGCCTGACAACTACTCCGATGTCAGTGAGATCACA
This sequence comes from Pirellulales bacterium, assembly GCA_039831725.1. GTDB lineage: Bacteria > Planctomycetota > Planctomycetia > Pirellulales > UBA1268 > UBA1268. The sequence continues at coordinate 5,581 of JBDOMQ010000398.1, read as the reverse complement.
AGCGGTTCCTGCTGCTTTGTGATAGTCACATTGATATCTGTTGTGTCGAGTTCGGCGTATTTTTCAGGCAACTCGTTTTCGTATGCGTTGTCACTAAACTCAACGTCGACAGCCTCAGATTCCTCACCCGACTCGGCGGCTTCATCTGCCTGCGTTTCAAGTGTTTTGAGTTGCTGTTGATACTTGTCTTTAAGGACAAGTTTTGTGACGGTCACTCGATAGTTTCCAGCCGGGAGGCCGTCATTGCCACCATAGCTGGATAATTCAAACGCTCCATCTTTGTTTGTGTTGCCTGAAGCTGGTCGGCCGGAATCGGGAATAAACATCAGCGAGGCTTGAGCAACAGGCTCACCATCGAGCGTTACTGTTCCAGTTGTCTTTACCTGGGCTGGCCTTCGGTATCCGCACCCAGTGAACGTGAAAGCCAGAACGGATAGAAATAGTGTTATTCTCCCGAAAACATTGAAAGTGCGATGCATGGGGTTACTCCGGAAAGGTTGAGTTCAAAAAAAGATGGTGGCCCCGTGTGCCTAGGGCCACCACCTCGCTGAAGAAATTTTTGACTAGAGGCTACCAGCACTGGCAACGAGTCGATCTGCTCGGCACCCTAGACGATTAAATAGAAAGTGATCAGCTGATTCGGCAATGGTATGGACCGAGCCATCAGACATCATGACAGTAACGACACCGGGGTGTTGGCTCTTGAAGCCTCGTTCTGTTCTCCAGTTGTGACTGACTTCGCAACCAGTCTTCCCTTCCGCTTGTGCTTTCGCTAAAGCATTGGCAGATGCCGCTTTCCAATCCCCCACGTCATCGCCCGCGAAGCAGGATTCGTAATTGATCGGAAAGAGTGTATTAGACCGGTCAAATGAGTGGCTTCTTGACCAGGGGTCACGAGCTTGAGCTGAGCACTGCCAGCGATTTTCACCAAAAAGAATGGTCGATGACAAACCGTCTGTCACATCTTTCATTTTTATGGAAGCCAGTTTGATTCGGTCACCATTGCTATCAATTATCGTGCCATTTCGATGAAAGCAGCCAGCCGGGCTGGCTTTCCTCAATGGCCCCGGTCCACTTCCACCCATGTTGGTTGGAAGTTGTTCATAAAAAGTGCTATTCCAGTTTGGGTTACCAACTCCGGCACGAGGGCGGTATCCGTTGTAATTCGTCTGGCAGCCGCCAGCATGGGAGTTACCGCCGGGGCCAGCATTCATTGGGCCACCGTTTGCACGATAATTTGAAAATGCAGTACCTGCCCCTCTAAGTCCGTTCGGCACAAGGCCTGTCGATGAGTCTGAAGGACAAACAAGGCCTGAAAGTACAATATTCTGAAGACGTGGGGTGCCCGGACCATCTGGGCGTTGTCCACTCACGTTCGCCGCGGCGGGTGAGTGATCGAGATTGCTGTACAGAGCAAGTTGCTCCATGAAAGGCAGTAGAGAAACAAACGGACTACCACGATCCCTATGGCCTTTCTGGCCCCTGCCGAGGTAATAGGCACAAGTTGGAAACTCTTCCTTGTTGCTGGCGAGGTAGTTATGAACGGCCAGGCCAATCTGCTTCATATTGTTTCCACAGGCATTACGACGAGCAGCCTCACGTGCTTGCTGAACAGCTGGTAACAGCAGGCCAACAAGGACACCAATAATTGCGATCACAACCAGCAGTTCGATAAGTGTGAATGCGTCTCTCTTCTTGGTTTTCGAGAGCGAGCTCTGCTTTAAATTTGAAAGAGTCATAACGTTATTCCTTTAGATTTGAAAAATTCTAAAAATAATTAGCAATCAATCTTGTGAGCAGGAACGGACTGTTTTCCAGAAAAGAGAAAATGATCAATCGAACGTACGAACGCAGAGAATCTTATGAAAAATGAAATCTGTGTTCACTCATTGTGATGATCTCTCAATTGAGTCCTTCCCGCCTTAACCGAAAATACTTGGTTTCAGGGGTTTTTTCAATGTGAAAGCGAGAGCCACCCCCTCGTATGGACTGTATATTTCTCTTCTGAATCTGTCTTTAGCCAATAATGGGAAGACGAATCGAGACTTAAGCCTTTATTGGAAACCTATTGAGGAGGTGGTTTCGATCTTCGGCCATTGCAGACTGGCACTCGTGGTGGTGGCAGTAATTCGGGTCATGCGATTGGTGTAACAGATGAAACCGGGATGTATGCTGTGGAAAACGTACATCACATTCGCGACTTTCATGTCAGCCTGCTGCGGTTACTTGGGCTTGATGACAATAAACTGACCTAATACCACGCGGGTCGGTTTAAACAGTTGAGTCAGTTTGGCGGAAAGGTAATCGACAGATTGCTTGCCTAGCACTGTGTGTGGTCTGCTACGACAAGTGCTGAAGTACGACCAGTGCTGAAGTCACGCTGGTTCGGTGAAGCCACTTGTTTAAAAAATATAGGAAATCGGGGGCGGTATGATTCGATTATTCTCTAGCATGCTTACTCTCACTATCTGTGCTCTTGCCTTATGCGTAGGAGCCAAAGCATCTGCTGCTACCGATTCACCGAATGTGATTGTCATTTTTGTTGATGATCAGGGCTACTATGACCTTGGCTGTTACGGTGCGACCGAGGTCAAAACACCTCGAATCGATGCGATAGCAAATGAGGGCATTCTCTTTGAAGATTATTACGCAGCATCACCGATTTGCAGTCCGTCACGAGCCGGGTTGCTGACCGGCTGTTACCCTCGCCGTGTGGGCAACCACATCTGGGTGCACCGCGCTGACTCAACCACGGGTATTCACCCAGACGAACTGACGCTTGCGGAACTCTTTCAAGCGAATGGCTATGCGACTGCCTGCATTGGAAAGTGGCATCTTGGGTTTGCAGAACCATTCCTGCCAAAGAACCAGGGCTTCGATGAATACTTCGGGCTCTTGCACAACCTCGACCCGGTTGAGGTCGTCTACTTTGGCGACAAGGGTGTGCCACTCTTGCGGAATGACAAAGTTGTTAAACAGCCGGCAGACCCCTCTGAGCTTACGCAGATCTATACCGACGAAGCGATTGATTTTATTGAGCGAAACAAAGAGAAGCCGTTCTTTCTGTACCTTCCCCACACCATGCTTCATAAACCACTTGGTGTCAGTGAGCCCTTTCGAGGAACTTCAGACTGGGGGGAATACGGCGATGCCATTCAGGAGCTTGACCATAACGTTGGTCGCATTTTTGACACGCTGAAGAATCTTCAGATTGATGATGACACCATTGTTGTCTACGCGTCCGACAATGGTCGTGGTCCTGGCAGAACGCCAGAACAGAAGATGCAAGGCCGAAAGCTATCGACTTATGAGGGCGGTATTCGTGTGCCTGCCATTGCCTGGGGGCCTGGCGTTGGTGTCCAGTCTGGCAAACGTTCAAGGGCGGTGGTGCGAGCGATGGATTGGTATCCAACACTGGCAACATTTGCAGGCATTGCGGTTCCTGAAGGTCGTGTGATTGACGGTCGTGACATCACGTCGTTGTTGAAGGGCGACACACAATTTGTTTCAGCTGCCGGCTTGAAGAAAACATTAAACGCAGCAGTACCTTTGCGCAGGCGATGGGAACCGCCAGAGGAATGGGCTGCAATCATCAAGCGGCACGAGTTTAATGATGCATTTTTTTACCATGGAAGTGAGGGTGAACTTGCTGCTGTTCGCTGGAGAAACTGGAAGCTGCAACTGACTCCTTCACCGCAGCTGTATGATCTTGCTGCTGACGTCGGTGAGACGAAGCCAGTCCGCAATGGTGAAATTTCTCGTAAGCTTCGCGGCATGGCGATACTCTTTCAGCAGGAGATGCTCGCTGATGCACGACCACCAGGCGTGGTCAGTAAACCAACTGCCAATGGAAAAACGGTTATCCCCCGGTTGATAAGTGAAGGTCTTAATGCTTCTCTCGGTGTCACCTATGCTCGGTATGGTGATCGAACTCTTGAGATGGACATCTATCGACCGAACGATGCATGGGGAAAACTGCCTGCGGTTGTCTGTATTCATGGAGGAGGCTGGGCGAAGGGGTCTCGTGAAAGCCATGGGGCGATGGCTCAGGCGTTGGCTAGTCGAGGGTATGTGGCAGCCACAATTTCGTATCGTCTCAGTGGTGAAGCGAAGTTTCCTGCACAGATTCACGACTGCAAGGCAGCGGTGCGGTTTCTTCGAGCGCATGCGGATGAATATGGCATTGATGCAGATCACATTGGTGCGATCGGTCTTTCTGCAGGTGGACATCTCACCGCGTTGTTGGCAACGTCGAGTGGTGTTGTAGACCTTGAGGGGAATGGTGGCAGTCCGCAGGCCAGCAGCGTGATTCAGGCGGCTGTTCCGATGGGTGCACAGACAGATCTTCTTTCAGAACGCACTCGAGAGGTTTCAGCCGCCGAGCCAAAAGGTATGATCTGGCAACAGTTTCTTGGTGGAACACAGCAGGAGCGTCCGGCCGTGTATAAGGCTGCTTCTCCACTGACTTATCTTGATGCAGGTGACCCACCGTGCTGGTTTATTGCCGGAGAGCATGATGATGCCAGTACGCATGCGGATGCATTCCGAGAACAAATGAAACACCACGGTATTTCGTCAGGGCTGACTGTTATCAGCGATGCACCGCATGGCTTTATTGGAAAACAAATCTGGTTTGATCAAATGGTTGAGAGAGCAGATCAATTTTTTCAAGACAGTTTTAGAGGAGAAAAGTAATACGATGCTCTATCGACTCATTGTGAGTGTTGTCTGTGCGCTAGTTTGTGCTGTTGGTTTAGCTGCTGAGAAGCCGAACGTACTCTTTCTTGCAGTCGACGATATGAACGACTGGATCGGCTGCCTTGATTCTGTTCCTCAGGCGATCACACCGAATCTCAGTCGACTGGCAGCACGAGGAGTGAACTTCACCAATGCCCATACTGCAGGCGTGTTCTGTGCACCAAGTCGTGCTGCAATTTTCTCTGGTCAATATGCATCAACAACAGGCTGCTATCGGAACCCGTGCTACTTTGTTGATCATCCTGAGATCGAGCCGTTGCAATTAAGTTTTGCGAAGGCCGGCTATCAAACATTTGGTGCAGGCAAGCTCTACCATCATGGTGCAGGAGCAATTGACACTCGTGGCTGGACTGAGTTTTTCTTTCGGAATGAGTGGCAGCGGCAGGCAGGCTGGTCGCTTGATTCATGGGCAGAAGACACACCGATCCCGCAGCCATTTCCCAACAGCATCTACAACCGGGGGACCGAAATTACTGGTGGGATGTTTCTTGAATGGGGTGCCGTTCCAGAAGGTCGTGAGCAATCAATGGCTGATACAGCTCGTGTCACGTGGGCGGTGAAAAAACTCAAAGAGCAACATGATCAACCCTTCTTTCTTGGCGTTGGATTGTATGCACCGCACTATCCAAATTACTGCCCGCAAGAGTTTTTTGATCTGTACGATCGTGATGCCATCAAACTGCCGCCGGTAAAGGCGGATGACCTTGATGACCTCCCGCCAAAAATAAAAAAGATAAAAACGGCCCGGTCCCGTATTCCAAAAAGGCTCGAAGAACTAGGTGCTATGAAAGATGCCATTCATGGCTATCTCGCCTGCATCAGC